>CAYNUV010000271.1:0-4906 GCA_964400245.1 uncultured Ignavibacteriaceae bacterium | reverse complement strand
TGTACAGGAAATTACTGTTAACGACGCATCAAAACTTTTTCCGGGAAGAGTTCAGTATTCAGCAATGTGCTACCCCGATGGAGGAATTGTTGATGACCTGCTTGTTTACAGACTCGGTGAAAATGAATTTATGCTTGTTATTAATGCTTCAAACATTGATAAAGATTTTAAATGGATGAATGACAATAATATATTTGATGTGAAACTTGAAAACAGGAGCGATGAATATTCTCTGCTTGCCGTCCAGGGACCGAAATCTAAAGATGTTTTGAAAAAGTTAACAGGCCCTGAGCTTGATAATCTTGAATACTATCATTTTATTAATGTAAAAATTTTAGGGATTGATGTACTTCTTTCAAGAACCGGCTATACAGGGGAGCTTGGCTACGAAATTTATTTTAAAGGTGATGAGCAGGCAGCCGAAAAATTATGGAATAAAATTTTTGATGCAGGAAAAGAATTTGATATTCAACCAGTTGGTTTAGCCGCAAGAGATTCTTTAAGACTTGAGATGGGATTTTGCTTATACGGAAATGATATTGATAAAACAACAAATCCGATTGAAGCAGGGCTTAGCTGGATAACAAAATTAAGCAAACACAGTTTTATTGGTAAAAATGCTTTAAAAAAAGTTAAAACTGATGGACTAAAAAGAAGATTATGTGGATTATTGAGTGAAGAAAAAGCTTTTCCAAGACAAGGATACGAGATTGGTGTTAACGGAGAAATTATAGGAAAAGTTACAAGCGGAACAGTAAGTCCTCTTCTTGAAAAACCAATTGCTTTGGGATATTTAAAGAATGATTATTCAGCTGAAGGCAGTGAGGTAAGAATTCTGATTAGAGGTAAAGATGTATATGCTAAGGTTGTCAAGTTACCGTTCATAAAAAAATAAATTAAGTTTATAAATCGGAAGACAGTTTAGACACTATGAAAATAAACGTTCTCTTTTCTCCGGTTGGTGCAGATGAGCTTTCTTTTACCGGGAAAACTACTGTTGTAATAGATGTTCTTCGTGCTTCAAGCACAATTGTAACAGCTTTATCAAATGGTGCGCGCGAAGTTGTTCCTGTAGCAACCATTGAATTTGCAGTTAAAGTTTCTGGCGGGATGTTTGGCGGACAAACTTTACTTGGCGGCGAAAGGAATACAAAAAAAATAGAAGGCTTTGCTCTTGGTAATTCACCACTTGAGTATTCATCCGAAGTTGTATCAGGTAAAACGATTATTCTTTATACAACCAATGGTTCAAAAGCTATTGTGAAAGCAAAATTCTCGGATAATCTTTTTGTTTGCTCATTTATGAATCTGGAGATTCTTGCAAAACATATTGTAAAGCTTGATAAAGACTTTGAAATTCTTTGTTCCGGGAGAAATAATTATTACTCAATGGAAGATTCGATATGTGCAGGAAAACTTATTACTGAAATCCAGAAATTGAATGAGGGAGTTGAATTATCTGACGCAGCTAAAGCAAGTGTTTCTTTAAATAAGACTTTTGGAAAAAATCTTCTTAAGATGTTAAAAGAGTCTGAGCATGGAAAAATTCTCCTTGAGAATGGATTTGAAGATGACCTGAAGTTTTGCAGTAAGATTAATACTTATAATATAATTCCTTATTTCTCTAAAAATGTTCTTAAGGCTTTGCCAGATTCAGCAAACGGCAACTAAAGTTTTTTTATAAACTGTGAAGAGAAAATCTAAAATAAAACAAAACGGTAATAGGAAAGGAAAATCTCTCTTTTCAACTGGACAGAAGAAAAAAATTCTTGGCTTGCTATTAATTTCATTTTCATCTCTTCTTTTATTAAGTATTATCTCTTACTCCCGTTTTGATGAAGCATATCTCTCATCTCTTTTAGGAGATTTTTTTGATTCACTGAACAGCGATAATAACTTTAACAAAATTGGAAATTGGCTCGGAGTTGTTGGTGCTCATATTTCAAGTTTCTTCATCAAATCAACACTTGGAATTTTTTCTGCAATAATTCCTTTGCTGTTAATAATTTGGGGCATTGCTCTATTCTTTAAGATCAATTATAAAACACTTATTAAGACGTCCAACTTTCTTATCCTGTTTGGATTAATAATGGCCGGTTTATTCGGATTTCTTAAAACAAATTACAATCTCTTTCCCGGAATGATTGAACTTTCTGGTTCAGTTGGAAATTATCTCGGAGAAGTGGTTGGAAGACTTCTTGGTAGCGTTGGCGGAATTATTTTTCTTTCCGGAGGTTTAGCGGTACTTATTATTCTTACTTTTAATATAAAACTTGATGGCTTGATTGAGTATTTTAAAAATCTTATTGAAGGTTTTGCTTCAGATACAAAAGAAGAAGATGTTGTTGACGAGAAGAGTTCGAATCTTAATAAGATTAAATATCTAAATGAAAGCAGGAAGAAAAAAGTTAAACCAGGCAGGGAATCTGATATAACAGATGCCGGTTTGATGGAGGAAGAAACTGAAGAGCAAACCAGGATAAGAATTATAAGAAAGAATGAGCAGGAACCGCTAACCAAAAATGCAGTTCAGGATGAAGAAATAAAAAAAGTTGATCTTCAAAAAGTCGGAGAAATTTCTGAACCTGAATTTGATAAAGTGGATGAATCTGCTTTACCTAATCAGTGGGAAGAAAATATAAATTACAAAAAGCCATCTCTCGATCTTCTTGAAGTAAACCCGCAGGAAGATTTTGTTGTTGCTGAAGAAGAATTAAAGAGAAATGCCGAGCTGCTTAAAGAAAAATTAAAACTTTTTGATATTGAAATTGAGGATATTTCTGTTACTCCGGGACCTGTTGTAACCCTTTATGAAATTGTTCCCGCACCGGGAGTTAAGATAAGCAGGATAGTTGTGCTTGAAAATGATATTGCTCTTGCATTAGCAGCAAGGGGAATTAGAATTATTGCACCTATCCCAGGTAAGAGTGCAATAGGTGTGGAAATACCAAACGCTGAAGCTACTTTAGTTAATGCACGTTCTGTTTTAAACAGGATTTCAGAATCCAAATATGAACTGCCGATGGCACTTGGAAAAACAATCAGCGGCGATGTTTATATAACTGATCTTTCTAAAATGCCGCATCTTCTTATTGCCGGCTCAACAGGTTCCGGCAAAAGCGTTGGTATTAATATGATTATAAGCAGCTTGCTTTATGCCAAAGATCCGCTGGAGGTAAAGCTTGCGATGATTGATCCGAAAAAGATTGAGCTTTCCTTCTACAAAAAATTAAGAAGGCATTTTCTCGCTGTATGTCCTGATCTTGATGAAGAAATTATAACTGTTCCGCAGAATGCAGTTCTTCTTTTAAAGTCAGTTGAAATGGAAATGGAGAAGAGATATGACAAGCTTGCAAAGACCGGTGTAAGAAATATTGTTGATTACAATAAAAAAATTTCCGATCCTGTAAAAAAACCAAAAGATACTGATGATATGAAACATCACCAGATGCCTTATATAGTTGTTGTTGTTGATGAGCTTGCCGATCTTATGATTACAGCAGGTAAGGAAGTTGAAGAACCAATAACAAGACTTGCCCAACTTGCCAGGGCTGTTGGAATTCATCTTGTGCTTGCAACTCAGCGCCCATCCGTTAATGTTATTACTGGAGTTATCAAAGCAAACTTCTCTGCGAGGATTGCATACCAGGTCGCGACTAAAATTGATTCACGAACTATTCTTGATATGAATGGTGCTGAACAGCTTTTGGGTAAAGGCGATATGCTTTTTCTTCCGACAGGTTCTCCAAAACCGATAAGGATTCAGAATGCTTTTATTACAACAGAAGAAGTTGAAAAGATAACCAATTTTATTTATTCCCAGCAGGGATATTCCAAACCATATTATCTTCCTTCAATTTATGAAAAGAAAAAAGGTTCTTCGGGAGGATTTATTGCGGATATAGACCCGATGTTTGAAGATGCAGCAAAAGTAATTGTAAGGCATCAGCAAGGTTCAGTTTCTTTGCTTCAGAGAAGATTAAAACTTGGTTATTCCAGGGCCGCAAGAATTGTTGATCAGCTTGAAGAAGCCGGCATTGTTGGCCCGAATGACGGCAGCAAAGCACGCACTGTCCTTGTAGAGAATGAAGAGCAACTGGAAACTATTTTGAGAAATTTGTAAAAAATATTTTATGCAAACAGAAAATCTCTTCTACAGGTTTTTCGAGATTCTTGATGAATTTGAAAAAGAAAAGGTAGATTATATTTTGATTGGCGGATTTGCTATGGTTCTTTATGGAATGCCAAGAGCTACTAATGATTTAGATATATTTATTAAAAACAGAAAAGAAAATATCGAAAGGCTTCAAAAGGCTTTATTTACTTTATTCAATGATAAAAAAGTTTTTGAAATTACTCATTCTGAACTTACAGATTATAATGTAATTCGTTATGGAGCCGAAGAAGGATTTTATGTGGATGTTTTATCTAAATTAGGAACCGCATTTTCATTTGAAGATTTAAAATATGAAGGGATCAATGTTGATGGTCATCAAATAAAAATTGCTTCAGTAGAAACACTTTATAAATTGAAAGAGAAAACTTTTAGAGCAATTGATAAAACAGATTTGATTTTTTTGAATCAATTACTAAAGGATAAAAAATAATGCCCGTCCAAAAATTTAAAACATTTGAAGAAGCCGAAAGAGCATTATGGAATTTTAAACCTGACAAAGAATATTACAGACAGATAGCAGCGTTTTACGGATTATTTACTAAACTTTCAAAATTCTCATACCCCAAAGGGATATTTAAATTCAAGACTTTTGAGGAAGCAGAGCAACATAAAATGAATGCTATAATAAATGCAGCAGTAAAAAAGAAATAAATTTAATTTTATGAAAAAACTATTTTTGATGATTATTTTCTTACTCTTATCTCTAAATATAAGTGCACAGGATAATAG
>CAYNUV010000270.1:0-4913 GCA_964400245.1 uncultured Ignavibacteriaceae bacterium | reverse complement strand
ATTTAGCTCCTACGGAGCTAATTAAAACTTCTTAACTCCGTTAGGAGTTAAATATTTGTAGGATATAATATCCCACCCTAAACAGAACTCCATAGGAGTTCAAGATCAAGTTCAAGGAAATTAAAAGATTGAAAGATTAAGTAGTATACCTCTAAACGTCATTCCCACCCCGATTTTCACCGGGGTAAACTCCAGTGGAAATCCAATATACTCAAAAGGACAGATTCCCGTTTTCACGGGAATGACATTCAGTTGACTCAATCTTTAAATTATCAATCATAACCCTTAATAACCTTATCAATATTTTTAATATCAACGAGCAAACCTTTCAAATCCTTTAAAGGAAACTGGCTTGCTGCATCACTCAATGCTTTTTCAGGTTCAGGATGAACTTCTAAAAACAAACCATCAATTCCGACTGCTGCTGCTGCACGGGCAAGCGGTTTTATAAATTCCGGTTGACCGCCTGTTTGTTTATCTCCTCCGGGCAATTGAACTGAATGAGTTGCATCCATAATCACAGGATATCCGAGCTTTTTCATTATCACAAGAGAGCGCATATCAACAACGAGATTATGGTAACCAAAGGTTGTTCCCCTTTCTGTAAACATTATTTTATTATTTCCCGTTGATGAAATTTTCTCAGCACTAAATTTCATATCCTCCGGTGCAAGGAATTGTCCCTTCTTAACATTAATAATCTTTCCGCTCTTCCCTGCGGCTATAAGAAGCTCAGTCTGCCTGCAAAGAAAAGCCGGGATTTGTAAAAAGTCCGCTGCTTCTTCAAGCTTATTAATTTCTTCAGGAGAATGAACATCAGTTAAAACAGGAAGATCAAGTTCCTTTCGCAGCTTTGCGAGTAATTTAATTGCTTCATCATCACCAATTCCGCTAAATGAAGAAATGCTTGTCCTGTTTGCTTTTTTATAGCTCGATTTGAAGATGTAAGGTATTTTTAATTCGGAAGTTATTTGTTTTACTTTTTCAGCAGTTTCAAAGATCAGCTTTTCGCTTTCTACTACACACGGTCCGGCAATTAATACAAAAGGATTATCGCTGCCAATTACAAAATCTTTTATTTTAATCATTTCATTTTACTATTAAATTCAGATGGATAAATATAAGAAATTCATTAAAGAATATTGAAGTTGTAATCTTTTACAAAATTGCAAATCTTTGTTAAGAAGTCACGAACCATTTCGTGGAATCACGCGGAAGTCACGAACCATTTCGTGACTTTTTGTGGAAGTTATCAAATCATTTCATGACTTATTTAAAATTTTATATTTTATAGTATGGGATTAAGAGGAAGAACAAATTTAACCGACGAACATTTATTTTTTGTAACAACTACCATAGTAAGTTTTACAAAAGTATTTGTAAACGATGTTTATTGTGAAATCCTTATTAGCAATATTAAACATTACCAAGATAAATATAAGTTTGAAATCCTTGCTTATGTAATTATGCCTACTCACTTTCATTGGATTATAATGGTTAATCCAAAATTTGGGACTGTCTCTGATATTATGAGAGATATAAAAAAGTATTCAGCTTGGGATATAATGGAAAAAATTGAGAAAGAAGATCCTGATTTAATGTCAGTCTTTTATGGTGAAGCTGTTAAATTCCCTGGTCATAAAAGAAAATTCTGGATGCAAAGATTTGATGATGAAGTGATTAGAAATGAAAAAATGTTCTGGACTAAATTACATTATATTCATTGGAACCCAGTTGAAGCGGGAATAGTAACTTTGCCGGAAAATTATAAATATTCAAGTGCAAGGAATTATGTTAATAATGATCATTCGATTATTAAGGTTGATACATCGTTTGCGGGAATTGAGATGAAGTAAGCCTACATCTGTCACGAAGTGGTTCGTGACAGCCCAGGAAATAATGATCATTCGGTAATAAGGATAGATACATCATTCGCCGGAACTGAAATTATGTAGTCTTCTCTTTGTCACGAAGTGGTTCGTGACAGCCCAGGAAAGACTCTGTGGTTAATGAGAGCAAGTTCATCAATCCACTAAGATTTATTTTTTGCTTTTAAATCACGAATATTTTGTAACTGTTTTAATCTTTCTTTTGATTGTTGTTGTATCTTATTAAATAATTGAGATCCCCTTTCAATAATATCCGATTTATCTTTTAATTGAAGAAATATTTCATTCATTTCATCTAATGAAGAGTTTTCAACAAGTTTCCTATTGAATAATTCGAAATGTATCTTCAGTAAATCATAATCTTCTTGAGATACAAACCATTCTAGTTCACAAAATGCTATTTCTAATGCATTTAGAACCGATGAATCATTAGAAATTAGTAGCTCTTCAATAATTGCTTGACGGATTAATTCTTTTGGATATGGTAAAGATAATTCTGGTAACGCATATAGTTTTTTTTGCTCTAGTATTTCACCAAAAGAAGTAATTATTAAAACTCTTTGATCATCAGTCATATTGATCACAAACTAGTAACATAACTATTAATTATACAGAATGACTTCGTCATATCACTCACAACTATTATGAATAATATACAGAAAGATTTTCTTAAACATGTAGAAGAATCAAAATATTTTAATCTGCATATCATTCAAATTACCAGTGTATTATATTGAAGCTTATTAAAAATTATTTCCTCCATTAGCCGAATTAGATTTAATTTATCGTAAATAAAACGGCAAAAGTCTTCTGGCTCTACTTCATATTTCCTACTAAAATTGACATAGTATTATTCCGTTTATTATTCTTTTGCTTCGCTATACTTTTTTGCAATAAACAATCCGATAATTGAACCGATTAACGATAAAATCGTTCGCAATGAAAATTTCATATCTATGCCATAAATGTTACCTTTAAACATTGATATAATACTAAAGGTTAACCATATAATGAGATAAATTACAAAAAGCACAATTGCTGTTTTAAATTTATGTTTTGGGGCAATTTTATAACCAGCAACAATAAAAATTACAGCAATGACAAAAGGATAAAGTAGGTATTCAATAGGATTGATATCTACTCCAGAGATAATTTCACCATTAGCAAGAGAGAAATAAAGTATCCAATGTAAAAGAAAGGTTGCCAATAGTCCAGCAATAATAGCACCGGGAAAAACGGCGATCCAACGAAGCCAATATTTTAGTTTGTCCATTGTTTTCCCTAATTATAAAATTTGAGAACACTTTTAAAATAATACCAAACGGCTAACCCGCAGCCCCTAACAAAAAATGATTAATTAAATGAACAATTAACAATTTGAAAAAACTTTTTTAGCTATACTACTTTGAACAAGTTACTTGAACGAAGCCTAAAAACTTAAAAATTATAATTAGCCCATGGATATTTTCGCTGTCGGTTTGAGCTGGTTGGTTAGGTGTTAATTCTACTTTACTAATAATTTTAAAAATTGTTTGTTATTATTACTTCCTAATTGTAAGAAATTTCTAGGCGAAAAAAAATCTGAATATGATGTAATCCTTTTTCTAGCGAATCCTATCCATTCAGTTTCTGACTCAATATTATCTTTTCTTAAAAATAAGTTTAGAATAAATAATGCACCCATAGAATAGATTACATTCTTAACATTTCCATCTTTTATATTATTTATTCTATCGTGTTTTAAATTATTATAAGCTTTAAACCAAAAAGGATTACTACTTTTAATATTATTCCAACTTTCAAAAGGCTTAAGATTTTTAATAGAAAGACACTGATAAATCCAGGTAATTTCAAGTTCCGCATTTTGCAAATTCAAATTATGAGATAAAATATTTCCAATTTCTGGAAAAGTTAAGTTTTCAATTTTTCTTTTACTGTCCAAAAATCCATTAAACTTGATAAGAGATTTTCCAATATTTTCACATTCAGAACTACAACGCAATAATAAATCAGATAAATAATTTGAATAAACATTTAAATGAATATCATCTAATGCGATCGAAAAAGTTATTTCAGAAAACTCTTTTTCTATTTTTTTATAAATTGGATAATAGTTTTCCCACATAATTTACTTACCATCTAACTATTAATTATACCGAATTACTTCGTTATATCACTCACAGCTATTATGAATAATATACAGAAAGATTTTCTTAAACAGGAAGAAGATTCAAAATATTTATTCTGCATATCATTCAAATTACCAGGAGTGTTATATGGAAGTTTATTAAAAATTATTCTCTCCAAAGTTTATTGAAGGAAACAAGCTAACCTTTTTTGTTTTACTCTCACCCACAACTTGAGTGAGTTCATTTAGCAGACGCTTGTTAGGTTGCATTATTTGAGATTGTATGAATACAAAAAATAATTGTTAGTTATTAATCCAACTTTTTGCCTGCTTTGTACAACACCTATACCTGAAGCTATCCAGATCTTTCCCACTATTTCATCATTATACATCACGTCATATCTTATACAAGCATACGTTTTAGAATATACCCTTATAGTTTCATTTATTTCCGCTGTTATTATTGAATAATCATTATAAATATTTTTATCAGCAACATTAGTTGGATATAATAACAATCTTTTTTCTGTTGGTGGTGCTGGTGGTACTGTAATAAAGTATGGTGGCTCTGCAAAATAAAATCCATCTGCCTTATAATAATAAATTGGGGATTGGGCATTTAAAGATATCCAAAACGGAACATTATCTATCTGAAAGCCCGTATAGCTACCTAGTGTATCGTATTTTATTACTTCCATAACCACAGATGTTGAATCGAATAAAGTTGTTAGAGAGTCATCTGGATTATATCTATATTTAATTAAATTATACTCCCATTGATTACTTATTTTAAGCGGGATAAGGTTTGTGTTGTCCTCTGATTTTACTTCGGTTGAATTTTCACAAGAAAATAATAACAATACTAAAACTAAAACGATACTTTTTATAATATTTTT
>CAYNUV010000269.1:0-4915 GCA_964400245.1 uncultured Ignavibacteriaceae bacterium | reverse complement strand
TTACTGTTAGAGTAAGATCATTAAATCTTAATTAAAAAATTTATGAAAGCTGTTTCCGGTATTGTGAAGGCGTTGTGTTAGTTTGTTTCTTAAAGATTGTATTGAATCCGGCTTTCGAGTTAAATCCTGAATCGAAAGCGATAGCAAGAAGACTATATTTTTCCGATTCATTTTCAGCCAATCTCCGTTTTACTTCTTCAACCCTGTAGCGGTTAATAAAATCGTAAAAATTTTGATTGAGCCGTGTATTTAATATTTCAGACAAATTATGTGTTGACATTGATAATTTCCCGGCTAAATCCCGCAGTGTCAAATCACTATTTAAATACGCCTTATCTGTATCCATCATTTGGAGCAGATTTTTTAAATGATTCTGCGCCTCTTCATCTGTAAGACCCGATTTCTTATAGCTTGTTCCTTCCCCAGTTTTTGTTGTGGATTCCTGTGCGGGTTCTGTTTCTGATTTTTGAATTACTGGTTCGAATATTTGCGGCTGGCGTAAACTTAAATATCCTATTGAATATATTAAAACGGAAGCTGTCATATATATCATATAATCCATTTCTATATCTTTTGTTGAAACTGCACTAACAACATAGCTTATTACAACTACACCCCAGACAATACTTAATCCTATAGTTAAATGCCGGAGCCAGTTAAGATTAATCCGTTCAATGTTGGAATATGAATTTCTTATTTTATTATTATAAGCTCTAACAACCTGTATTGTGAAGAAAGTGTAAATCATACCGTGAACAGGTTTTAGATAACCTATCAATCGTAAACCAGGCAAAGGTTTTTCAAGTTCATTTCTTATTAATGCAAATTTAAATTCACTGCCTTCCAGGTAAACAAACAGAATTCCGTATATCACTACAAGTATAAATGGAATAAAATGAAAATAATATTTTGAATTAAAGGAATTGTTATTCCGAGCTGATTAACCTTGCATAGAGATAAAAGATTGGACCATATAAAAAAGGGAACGCATACGTAATTCCTGTAAAGTGAGGAAACACCTTGTAATATTCAAATATTATATAAGCCGAATGGAAGATATCAACAGAAAGCGTCAGCATAGCAATTGCAAGAACAACATTGGCAGTGTGATTAATTTTTTTTGTAAATAATAATACTGATAAAAGTACGCCCTGAATTGCTCCTAATATTAATATGTACTCTACAATTTTGATGTTTATAGTTCCTTTAGTTATTGAGAAAAATTAGGATAAATTTGTCAAAGCTACAATCATAATTTGATTATAAAAATAATCAGGTTATTATTTAAAAAGTGAGGTCTTAACTCTGTAACGAAATGCTTGTCCGCCTTTGGTGGGGTTCGTGACAGCCGAGGAAAATTCTTATATAGCAAATGATTTTTTTTAAATGCTTAAATTTCATCTACGGCAATGCTTTACCCGCATTAGCAGCCTCATGTTTTACATTTTATTTTTTTATTTGAGTTGCTTGTTCGTTTAATAATTCTTTACACTTATTTATATCATATTCTAAATTAAATTCTTTCTGCAATATTATAATTATAGATACAATTGATATTGATAAAATTAGGAATAGCAATTTCATCGACTCAATCTGATGTTTAGTAATATGTTGGATAAATTCATCTGCGGTATTAAATGAATTAATAGATTTGTCTTCTAAACCAGAAAAAAGTAAAAAACCATAATAACTTCCGTGGATAACTTCAGAGCTATCTTTGTATATGCTAAAAAAAGCAAATGTCAATAAATCACTAACATAATCATCATATTTTTTATCAATAATTTCAATTTTTTCTTTTATTGTTTCTTTTGTCCATTGAGTAATTTCTTTACCACGATTTGTAGTATATTCCTTAAGAGATTGTTTTATTATTTCATTTTGAGCAAGTTCTTTTAAGAACTTTTCATTACCATAAATAAGTTTATGCTGTTTTGAATTAATCTTTAATTCACGATTTTTATCCCTAAAGCTTCTTTGAATACTATATGAATAACTTTTTTTTATAGATGTTTCTTTTGTTGCACAAATAAAACCTATATTTATAATTGTTTCAATATAATGCCTTGAAAGAACAAAACAATCTTTTAAATAGTTTTGCTTATATAATATTTTAATACTATTAAGTGACTCTTTTGTGAAAAGTAATAAGGGACCAACTATTTTAATTAAGTCGTTGCTCCCTTTTATAGATTTAACTACATCATCAAAATTCTTTTTATGCTTTTTGAAATAAATAAAATCTGTTTTTAATATTTCAAATATTTCTTCCATAATTAAAAATTTATAACTTATACTTATATTGAATTGGCAGTCATCAATTCAGTGTTACTTAAAATATAATTTTTTAAAATTTTGTTTATCTCCGGCAATGCTGTACCCACCAACTCTTAAGCATTTTCCCCGCAAACGGGGTTTACAATAAATTCAACTTTAACATAGGATTACAATACCAAAATTACAATAACGGAATAAAGATAAATTTTAGCAATTTATTTTCAGTCTTGAACTTTGGTTCTTTTCTTTCAAGAGAAAAGAACCAAAAAAAGGAATCAGGTATTCTCTTCTAAAAATTCTTTTAACTTTGCAACAGAATAAAAAACGTAATCACTTTCGTGTTTCAGTACTTCTTCTTTTGCATAACTATCCCATAAAACAGAGGCAATCTTAACTCCGGCTTCACGCGATGCTTTTATATCCCCGGTTGCATCGCCTATCATTAAAACTTTCTCTTTATCAAGATTAAACTCATTTACAAATCTTGTTATTCCTTCTCCTGCAGGTTTATGGTTTACAACATCATCACCTGTAATAATAAGATCGAAATATTTATCAATGCCAAGAGCTTCAAGAGTTATGAGTGCACTTTTTCTTCCTTTGCCTGTAAAAATTCCTATAGGAATATTTTTTGATTTTATAATTTTCAATATCTCTTCTATCCCGGGATAAGCGTCAGCCATATGATGTTCATCTTTATAGAATTTATAATAATCTTCCATTGCATCCGAAAGATCATCGCCAAACCACTCTTTTAATATTGTATCCTCAGGAGGGCCGAACATAGAAATGATTTCTTCATTAGTCAATCTTTTGTTAAGATATTTTGTTGTTACATGATTAAAAGAAGCAAAGATCAATTCATTTGTGGATGTAAGTGTGCCGTCAACGTCAAAAATAATTCCTTCAAATATTTTCATTGTTTTTCATTCTATTAACTATGTTAACACAGATTACTAATCTGTGTTACGATTTATTTACATTACTGAATAACCTTGCAAATCCTGAATATGGAATCAAAGGCATTACTTCAAATTTTATTAAACCTTCTTTTACCAAAGGGAGGGTATTTAAATATTTATCTGCTTCATCAGCATCTTTGCATTCAAGAATTAAAACAGCCGAGTTATAAGTTTGAGTGAAATAAAGTTCTCTTATGATTCCTTGCTGGTATAACTCCCACGCCTGTAATGCTTCCGTTTTAAGATGAGGTTTGTAATCTTCATCTTTAATCCCCGGAATTTCTTTTTCGATAGCAAGAATTTTCATACACCCCTTTATTAAAAAAGTGTTATAAAAGTTTAACATCACATTCTGAAAATGATTTTTCCAGTAAATCAAAAATATCCAGTTCCTTTGACCAGGTTATTAAATATTCTTTATCTAAAGAATCACTTTGAACTTTTATAACACAAGAATATCGAGCCATTGATGTTCAGATATTTCTCCACCCAACTTGTACCATTCCAATTTATTAAGAATTATATCTTCAGGTGAACATATAAAAACATTTATAGCGGCAGGATCTTCTTCAAGTTTATCTTTTATTTTTCTTTCAAATGCTTTCAGGTGGTATGGCTGGTCTTTTAAGATAAACACATCAATTTTCAACATTGTCTCAAGGTGAAGAATATTAAATGATCTTTTTGTTTTTAATGCATCAACAATCATCTGTGCATCAATATAATATTCTCTATTTAGTTTATTAATAAGAGGGCAATATGAAAAGATGTTAAAGCTGATACTAAATCCACATCTAAAGTAGCTCTTGGCATTCCATAAGCTGAACTTGCAACAGAGCCACCTATATAATATAAAATACCTAAATCATCAAAGGCTTTTATAACAGGTTCTAACGCTGCAATTATTTTACTACTCTGCATCTGATAATTTGGATAGGTAGTGATTTACTTTATTATAAAGAACTTCACCATAATTTAATTTAATAAAGAGCAATGCCAATTCTTGTTTGTTCATCTCCGGGTTTTTTCTGGCTAAGGCTCTTTCTGATAACTGTCTTGATAAAGAACTAAGGGAGAATAATTGTGATAATCTTTTTTGTACTGAACTTTTCCTGATGAGGTTTATCAAAACTCTTTCGGCTTCAGGTTTTGTGTCAGACGATTGTGTCCTCATATTTAATAATAATTTTTGTTGTGAATTCTTGACTATAAGTTAAAATAAAATTTTTGGCTCTTAAATTGTTCAGTTAACAATTTGTTAAATTGAATATCAGCAATTTAGTAATTAAACAATTAACCGATAAATGTCAGCCAAAATTTACCTTAAAAAAAATGAAGAAAGAAGAATTCAATCAGGTCATCTTTGGGTTTTCAGCAATGAAATCTTTGAAACGGAAGGCGAACCTGCTAATGGTGATATTGTTGAGATACTTGATTCTAAAAATAATCTGATTGGCAAAGGATTTTATAATAAGAATTCTCTTATCTCTGTAAGAGTGCTTCAATTAAAAGATGAACAGAATTTTGAAACTTATGTAAAAGAAAAAATTCTATCGGCTTACCAATTAAGAAAACTTCTTTATCCAAATCGTGATTCTTTCAGATTAATCTTTAGTGAAAGTGATTTTCTTCCCGGGCTTATAATTGATAAGTACAATAATACTTTTGTTCTGCAG
>CAYNUV010000268.1:0-4919 GCA_964400245.1 uncultured Ignavibacteriaceae bacterium | reverse complement strand
ATATGATCTTCTTGGTAATTTAATTTTTATTGATGATCTTGGATTAAAATCTGAAGGGGATCATGAATACAGATGGAATGCTTTTGAAAATCAAAAGAAAAAGATAAGCTCAGGTGTTTACTTCTATTTGTTAAAAAGTAATAATCAGAATGAAGTTAAGAAATTAATCCTTTTGAATTAGATTTTTTTTATAGAATCAAACGGTGCGTTATGATAAATAAATATTTGTTACTCTGTTTTTCATTTTTATTCATATTTATATCCTGTAAGGAAAATATAGCTTCAAATCCCCAGGATCCTGATAGTACAAACTGGACACTCGTCTGGTCTGATGAATTTGAATATACAGGTTCTCCAGATTCAACAAAGTGGGGATATGATATTGGCGGGAATGGCTGGGGAAATAATGAACTCCAGTATTATACTTCTGAATTGCTGAATGCCCGTGTTGAAAATGGTAAAATGATCATAGAAGCGCGCAGGCATCAAGGATCTCAACCGGAATATAGCTCAGCAAGAGTTGTATCAAGAACAAAGGGAGACTGGACTTACGGCAAATTTGAAATCCGTGCAAAGCTTCCTTCGGGAAGAGGTACCTGGCCTGCAATATGGATGCTTCCAACACAATGGAATTATGGAAATGGCGGCTGGCCCGATAATGGCGAAATTGATATTATGGAACACGTCGGTTTTAATCCCGGTGTTGTGCATGCATCAACTCATTGCCACACTTATAACTGGCCAAATAATACGCAGAAAACTGCTACCATTAATATTTCCGATGCACAGGATACTTTTCATTCTTACACATTAATTTGGACTCCTGAAAAAATGGAGGCCTATGTTGATGATGTAAAATATTTTACATCCGAAAATGATGGTTCAGGCTGGGAAGGTTGGCCTTTCAATAAGAACTTTCATTTAATACTTAACATTGCAGTTGGCGGAAACTGGGGTGGACAGCAGGGAATTGATACATCAATTTTCCCCCAGAAAATGGAAATTGAATATGTAAGAGTTTATAAAGATCAATAAAATTTTTAATTAAAGATTTAAGAATAAATAGATATACAGGAAGTTCAATGAAATATTTTTTAATGACAGTTTCTTTAATATTTATTTATACAGGAATTGTTGGTTTTAAAAGTGATCCCGGAAAGTTTGAACCAAGTCAATCTGTAATGAACAGGGTTAAAACTCTTCTTTCAGAAATGACGATTGAAGAGAAAGTCGGACAAATGACACAGATTACTATTGAAGCTATTTCTTCAAAGCAAGGTACAAAAGATCAGCATCATGTTCTTGATGAGAAAAAACTTGAAGAGGCAATTAAAAAATACAATGTCGGTTCTATCATTAATGTTTTTGATGTTTCCCATGAAATAGATTATTGGCATGAAATAATTAATAAAATTCAGAATCTTGCTGTAAAAGAAACAAGATTAAAGATACCTGTTCTGTATGGAATTGATGCTATTCATGGAGCTACTTATACAAAAGGTTCAACATTATTCCCGCAGGGAATTAATATGGCTGCAACCTGGAATAAGGAATTAATAAAAAAAGTTGGTGAGATTACTGCTTATGAAACACGTGCTTCAGGTATTCCATGGAATTTTTATCCCGTAATGGATATTGGAAGACAACCTCTCTGGCCAAGACTTTGGGAAACTTACGGTGAAGATGTTTACCTCGCTTCACAAATAGGAAGCTCATATATAAAAGGTGCCCAGGGAAATAATATTGGAGCCCGCGATAAACTTGCAACCTGTCTTAAACATTATGTTGGTTACAGCTATCCACTTAATGGAAGAGACCGTAGCCCTGCATGGA
This sequence comes from uncultured Ignavibacteriaceae bacterium, assembly GCA_964400245.1. Taxonomy (GTDB): domain Bacteria; phylum Bacteroidota; class Ignavibacteria; order Ignavibacteriales; family Ignavibacteriaceae; genus RBG-16-34-14. The sequence goes on along the minus strand of CAYNUV010000268.1, from coordinate 3,086 downwards.
TTTCTGAACGAATGATGAGAGAATATTTTCTTCCTACATTTGAAGCAGGAATACTTGCCGGTGCGCCAACAATTATGGTTAACTCAGGTGAAGTAAATGGAATTCCAACACATTCAGATTATCATCTGCTTACAGAAATACTTCGCGGCGAATTGAACTTCAAAGGTTTTGTCGTTTCCGATTGGGAAGATATTAAGAGACTTTATACTCGTGACAAAGTTGCAGAATCTCCAAAAGAAGCAGTTCGCATGGCTGTTATGGCAGGAGTTGATATGAGCATGGTTCCAAAAGATTTCAGCTTTTATGAATATCTTTTAGAACTTGTAAAAGAAGGCTCAGTTCCAATGTGGAGAATTGATGAAGCCGTTGAAAGAATTCTAACTGTAAAAATGGAACTCGGTCTTTTTGAAAATCCTTATCCTGATTCAGAACTTAAAAAGAATTTTGCGAATGAAGAGTTTACAAAAATTAATCTTACAGCAGCAAGAGAATCTATTGTACTTACTAAAAATGAAAATAATCTTCTTCCTCTTTCTAAAGACGTAAAAGTTTTGGTAACTGGTCCTACTGCAAACATGCTTTCAGTAATGAATGGCGGCTGGACAATAACCTGGCAGGGCAATGAAGAATCATTATATCCTGAAGAAAAAAATACAGTACTTGAAGCAATAGAGAAAAAAATCGGATCGGGAAATGTTTCTTATGTTGAAGGAACTTCATTTGATAAAAATATTAATATAGATGAAGCTGTAAATAAAGCAAAAGAAAATGATGTTATTGTTCTGTGTCTTGGTGAACCAACTTATTGTGAGGGTGAAGGGAATATAACTGATCTTACGCTTAACCCGATTCAGTTGGAATTTGCTAAGAAATTAATGGCAGTCGGAAAACCGGTTGTACTTGTTATGCTTGAAGGAAGACCCAGAGTAATCAATTCTATTATTGATGGAGCGGATGCAGTTTTAGTTTCTTTTCTTCCGGGAATGGAAGGAGGAAATGCATTAGCAGATATTATTTTTGGTGATTACTCACCAAGTGGGAAATTATCTGTAACTTATCCAAAGTATCCTAACGGAAATACCAATTATGATTTTAAACCCATTGAAGGTTTTGATGTTAACAATTATAATCCGCAATGGCAATTTGGTTTTGGTTTAAGTTATACAACATTTGAGTATAAAAATCTTAGTCTTGATAAAAAGGAAATTAAAGAGAATGAAGAAGTAAATGTTTCAGTTGAAGTTTCAAATACAGGCAAGATAGCTTCAAGTGAAGTTGCTCAACTTTATTTAAGTGATCTCTATGGCTCAGTATCAAGACCAAACAAACAATTAAAAGGTTTTGAAAAAGTATTGCTAAATCAGGGAGAAACAAAAAAAATCAGCTTCAAAATAAATAAAGAACATTTATCGTTTATTGGAAGAGAAGATAAAAGAATTGTTGAACCGGGAGAGTTTGAAATATCAATTGGTGGTATTAAAGAAAAGTTTGTTTTAAAACCAACTGCTGCAGCAAATAATTAAACTGAGAAACATGAAATCATTAATCTTTATAATATTACTTTACATTACCCAGCTAAACATTTATTCACAGGACTGGCAGCTTGTTTGGTCCGATGAATTTGATGGTACTTCATTAGATATTAATTCCTGGACTCGTGAAGTTGGTTGGAATAACGGTTGGGGTAATAATGAATTGCAATATTATACTGACAGAACAGACAACTCATATTTGCAAGATGGCAAACTTGTAATAAAAGCAATGCAGGAAAACTATGGCGGAAGATCTTATACTTCCGCAAGACTAAAGACACAAGGAAAAAGATACTGGCAGTACGGAAAAATTGAAGCAAGAATGAAGCTGCCTTATGGACAAGGTATCTGGCCTGCATTCTGGATGCTTGGGCAAAATATTTCTTCTGTCGGTTGGCCTGCTTGTGGTGAGATTGATATTACTGAAATGATTGGTGGACAAAACAGGGAAAATACTATTCATGGCACTGCTCATTGGGATAATAATGGTCAGCATGCACAATATGGTGATTCATATACTTTATCCTCAGGAATTTTTGCTGATGATTTCCACGATTTCAGAATTGAATGGGATCAGTCTGCAATCAAATGGTATGTTGATGATATACTTTTTAATACTATTAATATAACCCCATCAGGGTTAAGTGAATTTCATCAGGATTTTTTTATAATACTTAATATGGCTGTTGGTGGAAACTGGCCTGGCAATCCGGATCAGACTACAGTCTTCCCTCAATATCTTGAAGTTGATTATGTAAGAGTTTATCAAAACTATGATAGTTATCCATCTGTTAATATAACATCACCGGGAAACAATTCTGTATTTGATCCCAATTCAAATATCCAGATAGAAGTTGAAGCAAGCGATTCCAATGGTACAATTCAGTTAGTTGAATTATACCAGGGTGAAGCGAGAATTGGACTTGATGTACAAGCACCCTACGTCTTTGATTGGAATAATGTATATGAAGGTTGTTACCAATTAAAAGCCAAAGCAAGAGATAATTCAGGTTTGGTTTCTTCTTCATCTGTTATAAATCTAACAATTGGAAACGGATGCACTCATTCACCTTATTTAGGGCTACCTGTTTTATTGCCTGGTTCAATTGAAGCAGAAAATTATAATCTTGGCGGAAATAATATTGCTTATAATGATACGGATCCGAATACAAACCAGGGATTAGTTTACCGACCTGATGAAGGTGTTGATATTGAGCAATGCTCAGATGCAAATGCAGGTTATAATTTAGGTTGGATAGAAGCTGGAGAATGGATAAATTATTTTGTTGATGTTACACAAGAAGGGACTTATAATATTGTATTTCGGGTTGCATCAAATGGCGGAGGTGGAAATATAAAAGTAGAATTAGATGATGTTGACAAAACAGGTAATGTAAACATTTCTTCAACAGGCGGATGGCAAACCTGGGTTGATGTAACAAAGGATAATATTTTTCTTGAGGGCGGTGTTCATATTTTGAAAGTTCAGGCAATTGATGGAAATTTTAATTTAAATAAAATCTTTTTTAAAAAAAGAAAACTTTAAATCAGAAG
>CAYNUV010000267.1:0-4930 GCA_964400245.1 uncultured Ignavibacteriaceae bacterium | reverse complement strand
GAAACACTCCCTTCATTTACTCTCTGAGCTACTACTCTCACTTTTTAACTCCTGAGACTACGCGATCAATTTTGAGATAGTCTTTAGTAATTGATATTTCCGAGTAATTATTTTCTTTCAAAATATTTTTCACATCTTCAGCCTGACCCTGCCCTGTTTCGAAAAATATTCGGCCATTATCTTTTAAAAATATATTTGCCTTTTTAGAAATCACCTTAAAATAATTTAATCCATCTGAAAAATCAGTAAGCGCATTTTTAGGTTCATAAACTTTAAGTTCATCTTTAAGATTTGAAAATTCATCTTCAGAAATATAAGGCGGATTTGAAACAACAATATCAAACTCTTCATACAAGTCATCAACTAGTATGTTATGTTTAATAAGAATAATCCTCTCTGAAACTTCATTCATTTCTGCATTTAATTTCGCAGTTTCCAATGCATGTTCACTAACATCCGTTGCTGTTATAATTGCAATAGATAAATTTTTAGCAAGAGATATAGAAATATTTCCGCTTCCTACACCGATGTCCAGAATTTTTAAATCAGCTTCTTTATTAACTGCATTGATAATTGTTTCAACAAGTATTTCAGTTTCCTGTCGTGGAATAAGAACAGAAGGATTAACATTAAATTCCAAACCATAAAATTCAACTTTTCCCACAATATACTGCAGCGGTTCTGATTTACTTCTTCTTCTGATAAACTCCCTGTAAATCTTTACTTCATCTTCACTCAAAGGTCTGTCATAAGAAAGGTAAAGATCAAGTCTTTTGCAGTTTAATGCATGGGCAAGTAAAAGTTCAGCGTTTATTCTGGGAGATTCAATTTCCTTTTTGCCAAGAAATTCTGTCGATAGATTTATTGCTTCGAGAATAGTCAACATAAATTATTTTTGAATTTGCTGAAATTTAAATTTTATGAATTCAATATCAAAAAATTAAAAATGACTTCATATTAGAAAAATAATGTCGTAGCTTTGCATCCAAATTAAATGAGAATCTTCAAACTAAATACAGGAATAATACATGGTTATTGGACAAAACAAAGTTGTTACTATGAATTACACTTTGAAAGATGCGGAGGGGAATATAATTCAAACAACAGGTAACAACGGACCATTTCAGTTTTTAAGCGGGAATCATCAAATTCTCCCTAAGCTTGAGACTGAAATTGATAATATGATTATCGGCTCTAAGAAGAATGTAAAAATACCTGCTAACGAATCTTACGGTGAATATAGTGAGCAAACAGTTCAGCAGGTAAGTAAAAATAATTTCCCTAAAGATGTTGATCTTCAGGTTGGAATGGAATTCGTAGCAAACTCACCTGAAGGACAGCAGATGCCTTTTGTTATTGCAAACATTCAGAATGAAGAAGTAACAATTGATTTCAATCATCCACTGGCAGGAAAAGATCTTGAATTTGATGTTGAACTTATTGATATAAGAGACGCAACCGTTGATGAAATGCAAGCATAGACATGTTCACGGTCCTAGTGGGCATCATCATTAAAATAAATTATCCCCCTGAACTTGGTTCAGGGTCTTTCTTATCTCAATAAAACCATCTTCTTGGTTTCCATATAATCAGCACTAATTAATCTATAAATATAAATTCCACTTGGGAGATTATTTGCATTAAATTCAACTTCATAAATTCCCGCTAATTTATATTCATCAACCAGAGTTTCTATCTCATTTCCTAAAATATCAAAAACTATAATTTCAACCTTTCCTGAATGAGGAAGTGAGAAATTAATTTTCGTTTCCGGATTAAACGGATTGGGATAATTCTGCAATAAAGAATAATTATTAAACCCTGGTTCATCAGTATCATTAAAGTCATTAGTTTTAGAATAATAAACTGAAACACTATTTGTAATAAAACCTGCTTTGAATCCATCAGGATTTTCTAAATACATATCTCCATCCCCAACTACCCAACTATCGTTAATCCATAATTCACAATATATATCTGTTATAAAATTAAAACTATTATAAGTAAAAAAACGCCTTATTGAATTCTGCCAGTTATTAAAATTCCAGATTTGATCTAATTGTTCAATTTGGTTATTGTTTGAATCATTTGAAACGTTACGCTTCAAATAGTTTATCCAATTTATTCCGTTCCAACTTTTTACAACCAATGAATCTAATCCAATTTGAGATTCATTGTAATAAAAAATAGTTTTTTTATCATTTTGCCAATCATTGCCAATCCATATCTGAAATAAAATTGAATCTACTCTGTTTTCATTAGAATAAAAATAATTATTAAGCGAGCTTAGTAGCCACTCATTCTGCCAATCTTCATGCAAAAGTCTTGTTAAATTACCTAAAGAATCATATTCATAATTTGTTTGGCTTGAGTTAAGCCAAGCATTTTTAGTAAATGTCTGAAAAACATAATAACTAATGAATCCTTTAGTATTATAGTAGTAAATAATGCGAGCAAGAGAATCCCATTTATCTTGGTTCCAACCAAAATTAATTTCTAATCTTAATCTATTATCTTCATCATAAATATTTTCTATTTTAGAACTATTGAACCCTATATTATCTAATACTAACCATTCCGAAATTTTTCCATGTTGGTTGTACTGGAACAAATGTTTAGAACTTATTCCTTGAGTCGAGATCGTGATTATACTATCCATTCTAATTTCATCAGTATATTCATTAGCATTAACACCACTACCAAAATAAAATGAATTTTTATAGTCGGCATTTGAACCTTTATAAAGTCCAGTTTGGGCATTAATGTGTTTTATAAGAAGAATAGTTAAAAGAATAAAGTAATATTTAATTTGAGATTTTAACATTTAATGTACCCCTCTTTTGTTAATAATACTCAAGAATCTTACCAAAATTATTCCGTAATTTCAACAACCTGGGAGTGTCCTATGACACTACTAATAGTTTCTATTTCATCTTCATTATTCCAAATTATTGTAGACTCATTCATGGTAATAAAAAATTCCATTACATAATTCTTTCTTAATAAGAATATTTAATTAATCATTGAGGAAAAAATAAATGAGTGCCCCAAAATTTACTTGAAGAGCTGTAAAAGTTATTCCGCTTATCAGGTCATAATGTTCAGTCTGGTTCAGAAGCTCTTTATCCCCGGTTAATTCGTATTCTTCAAATTTATCATCGGCTTTAAGTTTGAAATATGCTGTTGTCCCACCAAGCACTACAATCCCCGCAAGAAGAATTTTGAAAAGATCTTTCTCATAGAAGCTTGTCTCTTCAATCTTGCCAACGTAATTAAGAGTTACAGGATAATTTTTATCATAATCATCCAACGAAATGAATTTATTCTCATAACCGGTTTTTCTTAAGTTAAGATTGCTGTAATTGTTTGAAAGATAAAGGGGTGTATAGCCGATAAGCGAATCATTGCTGTAAACTGCTGCATCCTGCGGTTCTGTACGGAAGTAAATCCCCTCATCAAAACTAAAAAAAAGCGTTTGATGATTGCATTGATTTAATTGTACAGACCTGGATAAAATATTTCCATCCCAAACATTATTACTTTCCTTTACAACAACATTATACAAGCCGGCATCAAGCTCTTTTACAATTCTTCCTTTACTAATCAAAACATTATCTAAATAAATTACCGCATCTTCCCTATCTGTTTCAATAATAAGAATGGCTTTGCAGTCTTGTGAAAAAGTCTTAATCATTAAGCTTGAAATGAAAACCAGAAATAATATTTTTTTAATTAATGAATTCATAAGCCCTTAAAATTCCGTTATCATAACCGATATACAGTACATCGTTGAAAATTACAGGAGTCAGTTTTCCTCTTCCTTCCAATATAAAAGTATTTACAATATCACCTGTACTAACATCTACAAAATGGTAACACTCGTTAAGATCGGGAAGGATAATTATATTTTCCGTTAATAAAGGAGATGCATTCAATACTCCTTTTGTATTGGTTCTCCAGTTAAGCTTTCCGGTTTCTTTTTTGATTGAATAAAGTTCCCCTTTTAAATTACCAACGATTATATGAGTTTCATTAAACACCGGAACCATAGTAATTCTTGAGCCTGTATCAAATTTCCATTTTACTTTCCCTGTGGAAAGCTCCAGAGCATAGAGGTTCCCGTTATCATTCCCGATATAAACTGTATTATCATCAACAGTGGCTCCGCAAAAAAAAGAATCGCCAATTTTCTCTTTGTATAAAAGTGTTCCCTGATTTGAATTAATCCCGATTATCTCCCCATCATCATTACCAAAAACAATAATACTATTTCCTAAAGCCGGGGAGCTATGCAAAATTGTTTTTGTCTCATACTCCCACAATTTTTCCCCAGAAAGATTATAACAAAAAGCTTTACCGTTTTCAGTATTAAAGAAAATTTCTTTATCTGTTTTTATTAATTCAGTCATTATCCGGCCGGGAATTTCTATTTCATTTATAAGTTTACCGGTTGAAAAATTATAATAATTAAGATACGAAATGCTTTCATCATCACTTGAAATTGCAAATATTAAATTGGTTTCATTCAGCACCGGCGTTGTAAATACTGCACCACTGTATCTTAAAACTCCTGCTGTTTTTCCATTTGAAGCATCAAAGCAATATACTCTTCCGGAAAGATCATTTATAAAAATGTAATTATCATAACTTGTTATTGAAGAGTTGGGAAAACTGCCGTTTATTTCTGCTTCCCATTTTAAAGAGATTGAATCACCGATTGAAACAGGAATAAAAAATTCCCTGCTGCCTGTCTTACCAAACATTGTGTAAGAGGATACTCCTTTCTTCGTATCAACCTTTATCGAAGAAGGATTACATCCGTAAAGTAAAGTGAGGATTAATAATACATTGAAAATGTTTTTCATATTAAAAATCCCAGCCGAAGAAAAATTGATAAAACAACCCATCCTGTATTTTTGTAAAATCATCT
>CAYNUV010000266.1:0-4951 GCA_964400245.1 uncultured Ignavibacteriaceae bacterium | reverse complement strand
CTTTTACTTTTAATATTGGAAGTAAATGTGCCTGCATCAATAACCGTATAATCATTTTTACTATTACTAATAAAGCTAACCACTATTTCTTTATCCATATTAAACAGGTTACCCGTAAATGAAAATATTTTCAGATCATCAACTTCCGGAATTGAAATTTTTTCTTCAGCAATTTCATCTGGGATATTAAGATTTTTTGTAAAGAGGGATATTTTATTTTCCTTTTTTGCCCAGTAATTAATTGTGATCTCTTTATCCAGACTTAAGGAAGCATCATAAGGTTTAATATTTTCAATTAACTGTTTCGAAAAAATAAATTTTCCATCAGTGTAACTAAATGCACCATAGTTTAAAGATCCATTACTAAGAAAGAGAAGATAAATTTTGAAATCACCATTATTATTTCTAAATGGTTTAAGATCAATAATTGCCCCGGGTGAATAGAGAACAGTTTTATTAATTCTGTTACCGGAGAAATCTATTCTTACTATTTCAATAAGCTTTTTTCCATAAGAAAAACAAATGTAATTTTTTTCAACTCCACTCAAATCATTAGAAATTATTTTGTTGTGATTATCATTCAACTGCAATGAATAAAAAAAATCAGGAATTCCCGCACTATTCCTTGTAATGAATTTTAATTTCTTATCATAATCATCAATAAAACAAAGATCGGTAATTCCATTATTATCATTATCAAAAAAGGTTATTGCATCCGGTTTGGCCCCAACAGATATATTTACATCATCAGCAAAAGAAGAAAGGTTTGTAATAGTATGAATGCCTCCATCAATACTTAAAGCAGCAATGCCATTAATAAACCTGCTGTAGTAAGGTGAAATATCTGTCAACCCGTTTTGCTGCAGGTAAATTATTTCAGGATAATAATCAAACTCATTCTTAGCAAAAAGAACAGATACGAGAGAATGTTCTTTATTAAGATAAGCGAGATCAATCAAACCATCTTTATTAAAATCCCCGTAAATAAATTTATCCGGTTTGTAATTTGTTACGATTTTTTTTGTGTTTTCATATGATGCTCTGAAATCTCCATACCAGATACAGATTGACATCCCGGAAGAAAAAATTAAATCTTCATAGGAATCAAGATTTATATCGAATGGATGAAGGTTAATAATTTTATCCTGGAAGTTTACAGAACGGACTTTTCTAAATTCTCCCACACTATTGTTGTAGTAGAAATCAATGGAGAGATTTAAAAGATTATAACCTGCAATATCTTCATAACCGTCATTGTTCAAATCAATAAAAGCTGCCTGTGAAAAAGAAGTTCCATTTAAAATATTCTTTTCAATTATTTTTTTGCCGTCGCGGTAAATAAGAGAAATACCGTTAAAAGCTCCACCTGAAATAAGCACTTCATTTTTATAATCATTATCAACATCGGCAATGTTTATGTTTTCGGGATATGAATCAAAGTTAAGATGTTTGCCAAAGGTTGGTTTTCCTTTGTTGTTAAACTCAATCAAGCCAGCTTTTCTTTTTTTGCGGTTAGTAAAGATGAAAGGAGATGAAGGTCTGCTGCTGAATGGTTTGATAAAAGTAATTTCCTTGGCAAGATAATATTTTTTCTGTTTTTTAAAATCCCCTTTGTTCGAACCATCTAAAGTTAGTATTTCTTTCTTAGCAGAATTGAAAAGAATGAAATCCGAATAAGCATCATTATTATAATTAACCACGAGAAAGTTTGTGTAGCCGGTATCAGTCTTAAAATAATTATACCTGCAAAAACCATTTATAGGTACTTGCGGAAATACTTCTTGAAAAAAGAGAATAAAAATAATTAATAAGCTAAACCTTACCGGTTCTTTCTTTAAGACGGGCTTCCCTTCTCTGCAGGGCTTCTTGATATCTTCGTTTTTCATCTTCTGTTTCAGGAACTGCGCCAACAGCTTTAACCGGTTTACCTTCTGCATCAACTCCAACAAAAGTAAGGTATGCAGTATTTGTGTGAACTTTTTTTCCTTCATTAAAATTTTCAGCATAAACTTTCACACCGATTTCCATTGAAGTATTAAAAACCCTGTTAACGGATGCAACTAATGTTACCACTTCTCCAAGTTTTATAGGATGATGAAAATCTATTCTGTCAACTGAAGCAGTTACACTAATTCTCTGGTTATGTTTGGATGCACAAAGTGCAGCACATATATCAATCCAGTGCATCAACTGCCCGCCGAGTAAATTGCCAAGCTGATTTGTATAGTTTGGCAAAACCAGTTCAGTCATAGTTAAAATTGAATCACTGACTTTTTTAACCGTGGGCATTTTACCTGGCAGCCGATAGTTTATTTTCCAGGGAAGATTTCAATTCCTGGATTTCCTGGAAGTTTACATTATCCGGATACCGTTGAATAAATTTTGAAATCTCTCCCAATGCTTCTGAATTTCTTTCTCTATCAATAAGCAATTTTATTTTATTATACATAGCCATCGGTGCATACTTTGTGTCATGATAAATTTCCAAAACATTCGTATAGTAATTTAATGCGGCAGTATAATAGTCTAACTTTTCATAAATAAGTGCATTTCCATATTCTTTTTGCGCAAGCTTCTCATTCAGCTCATTTATTTTAGTTTCTGCTTCAGGAACCTTTTCACTTGAAGGAAAGAAATCAATAAAGACCTGGAATTCCTCGACAGCTTTGGTTGTATATTTCTGATCGAGTGAAAAGTGCGGGGATAACTTGTAGTAACATTCTGCAAGCATAAACTGTCCCTGTGCAACAAACTCACTTGCAGGCATATTGGTTACAAGTTTACTGAACTCATAAGCAGCAAGAATATATTCTTCCCTCTGATACCTTGTCATTCCGAGATAATATTGTGCATCATCAACAACAGCATTGCCGGGATACTGCAGAACAATTGCCTGGAACTCATTAACTGCAATTTCATAATCTTCATCTTCATAAAGTTTTATTGCATACGCAAGTTTTTCTTCAGGAGAAAAATTAGTTGTATCTATAGAAGAAGAACATCCCCAGAATATTCCTGTAAACAATATAAGAGTTATTAAATACTTCATAATCCAATAATATTTTGAAAAATTTCGGTTAAAAATAGTTAATTCCAGAGAGGCATCAAAGGTAATTATAGAGACTTCTTAAATCTTTCTGTCATTCCCGTAAAAACGGGAATCCACTTTTTAGCATTCGCAAATCCTACTTTCGTAGGAATGACTACGAGATTCTACTTACTTCTGATTGTAAAGAATAAAATCACTGCAAGTGCTGCTGTTCCTACTGCTACAATTGGTTCAAAAAGGCTGGAGAAGAATGGTTCGGCAGGAATTTTCCCCTTTGTAAATTCAAATGAATTATTCTCAACTAAATTAATTTCATCAAATTTTATGGTATCATTAAATGAAAAACTGAATTCATTATATAAAGCAGAATCAATACCTACAAGATAATTTCCTTTAAGTAATAAATTCCTTGTAATACAGTAATCTCCAAACAAACCATCTCTGAATATTTCACCATACTCAACATGAATATTATCAATAACGTAGTTCACAGTTATTGCATCATTACTTACATCTGAAAGTTTTTTCCCGGAAGAGTTAATATTATTAATAATCTTATTATTAAAAATTGAATAACTATCTCCCAGGCTTAATCCAAGTTTAATACTTTTATCAGATGGTGGAACCTGTGAAATAAAATTATTCACAGATGAATCCACCATCATATAAAAAATATCCAGATTTGTTTTAGGTTGTGCAGAAAGAAAATCAGCATTAAAAAAATATATTAATGTAATTATACTACCAACCCAAACTGATTTAAGCATATATGCCGCGTATCTTTAATGTTTTTGCTACTTTGTCTATCGCAAGAATATAAGCACCAATTCTTAAAGGTACATTATACTGACCTGCAGTTTTATAAACATTAACAAAAGCTTCGTGCATCATTCTATCTAAACGAGTATTAACTCTGTTGAGAGTCCAGAAAAATCCCATTCTATCCTGAACCCATTCAAAATAGGAAACAGTTACTCCACCAGCATTAGCAAGAATATCAGGAATAACTAAAATTCCTTTCTCCTGCAAAATAGGATCTGCTTTTGCAGTTGTTGGACCGTTCGCACCTTCAGCAATAATTTTACATTTAAGTTTCTTTGCATTCTTAGAAGTAATCTGGTCTTCTTTTGCAGCAGGAACAAGAAGATCGCATTCAAGTTCCAGAAGTTCTGCATTTGTTATTTTTTCTGCTTTAGGAAAACTTGTGAGAGATTTTTTCTTTCTTGCATAATCTATTACTTCATTTACATTAAAACCTTCTTTGTTATAAATTGCCCCGCTCACATCACTTAAAGCAATTATTTTTACTCCCTGTTCCTCAAGCAATTGAGCACCAATAGAACCTACATTGCCAAAGCCTTGTACTACTGCAGTAGCTTCTGTGGGTTTAATTCCAAGCTTCTGCATTGCCGCAATTGAGACAATCATAACACCACGTCCCGTAGCTTCACGTCTTCCCTGTGAACCACCGAGTATCATAGGTTTTCCTGTAACAACTGCAGTAACGGTTCGCTTGGAGTGCATGCTGTAAGTATCCATTATCCATGCCATCGTTTGTTCGTTCGTGTTCATATCAGGAGCCGGAATATCTCTTTCTGGTCCGAATACATCCAGAAGGTTAGCAGTAAATCTCCTTGTTAACCTTTCCAGTTCAACGTTGCTTAGTTTTGAGGGATCGCATTTTATTCCTCCCTTAGCACCGCCGAAAGGAATATTTACGATTGCACACTTCCATGTCATCCAAGCAGCGAGTGCTTTCATTTCATCAAGAGATATATCGGGTGCGTACCTGATTCCTCCTTTAGATGGACCAAGAATATCATTATGAATTACGCGGTAGCCTTCAAAAACTTCTATACTTCCATTATCCATAAATATGGGAACTGAAGTGATGACTTGTTT
>CAYNUV010000265.1:0-4968 GCA_964400245.1 uncultured Ignavibacteriaceae bacterium | reverse complement strand
AATTAAAAATGTTAAACTTCTTACAGTTTCCGGATCCTATTGGAGAGGAGATGAGAAAAATAAGCAGATGCAGAGAATTTATGGAATCTCATTTCCCAAAAAGAAAATGCTTGATGAGTACCTGACTTTTCTTGAAGAAGCAAAGAAAAGAGATCATCGTAAAATTGGTAAACAACTGGATTTGTTTAGCACTCATGAAGAAGCAGGTGCAGGTTTAATATACTGGCATCCTAAAGGTGCAAGAATAAGACTAGAGGTTGAGGACTTCTGGAGAAAAGCTCATTTAGAAAATGGTTATGATCTTTTATACTCACCTCATCTTGGTAAAAGCTGGCTATGGCAAACAAGCGGCCACCTGGATTTTTATAAAGATAGTATGTATTCAAGTATGGAGATTGATGAGCAGGATTATTACATTAAACCTATGAATTGTCCTTTTCACATTATGATTTATAAATCTCATTTGCGTTCTTACAGAGATTTACCTTTAAGATGGGGTGAACTTGGAACCGTTTACCGCTATGAAAAAAGTGGTGTGCTTCATGGTTTGCTGCGAGTAAGAGGTTTTACACAAGATGATGCTCATATTTTTTGTGCTCATGAACAGGTTGAAGATGAAATTGTTGAGGTAATTAAATTTGCAAGAATGATGTGGAAATCGTTTGGATTTGATGATTTAAAATTTTATTTATCAACAAAACCTGAAAAAGCTGTTGGTGAAGATATTCTTTGGGAAAAAGCAACTGATTCTTTAAGAAATGCTTTAACTAAAGAAGGATTGAAATACGAATTGGATGAAGGTGGTGGAGCGTTTTACGGACCTAAAATAGATATTAAAATAAAAGATGCTTTAAAACGTGAATGGCAAATGAGCACTGTTCAATTCGATTTTAATCTTCCTGAAAGATTCGATATGAAATATATCGGAGAAGATGGAAAAGAACATAGACCGTATATGGTACATAGAGCTTTACTTGGATCAATAGAAAGATTTTTTGGTGTATTAATCGAACATTATGCTGGTGCATTTCCTTTATGGCTCGCACCTGTCCAGGTAACAGTAATTCCTGTCTCACAAAATTTTTTAGATCATTCAATGAAAATTGCAGATGAGCTAAGAAAAAGTAATATTAGAGTTCAATTGGATGAGAGAAATGAAAAAATCGGATATAAAATAAGAGATTGTGAAACTCATAAAATTCCTTATATGCTTATCATTGGAGAAAAAGAAATTACTTCCGGAAATGTATCTGTAAGGCAGCATAAAAAAGGAGATATGGGTTCATTCACTTTAAAAGATTTAACAGAAACAATACTTGAAGAAATAAAAACAAAAAATTATTCAACAAATTAGTGAGGTGATAAATCGCTCAGGCAGATAACGTAAGAATAAATGAAGAAATAAAGGCCCCGAAAGTAAGGGTTATTGATGTTGATGGAACTCAATTAGGCGTATATACTGTTAGAGATGCATTGAAATTATCGGCTGAAAGAGGACAGGATCTTGTTGAAATTGCTCCGCAAGCCCAGCCGCCTGTTTGCAAAATTATTGACTTTGGAAAATTTAAATATGAACAGCAGAAAAGAGAAAAGCTGCAAACGAAAAATCAGCAGATTACTACTTTAAAGGAAATAAGACTTCATCCAAATACCGATGTTCACGATTTTGATTTTAAAACAAGGCATGCTGTTAATTTTATAGAAGAAGGAAATAAAGTTAAAGTTGCTGTTATGTTTAAAGGAAGAGAGATGGCTTATAAAGAACAAGGTGAAGAATTGCTGAACAGGTTTATTCAAAGACTTGAAGATATTTCTAAAATTGAATCTGAAATTAAAATGGAAGGACGGAATATGAACGTTATTCTTGTCCCTAATAAACAAAAAGGAAAGAAGAAATAACTTAAGGATTCTATTATGCCAAAAATGAAAAGTAATAAAGGTGCAAGTAAAACATTTAAGAAAACTGCATCGGGAAAATTTAAAAGAAGAAGTGCATTCAAAAGTCATATTCTTACTTCCAAAACCCGGAAAAGAAAAAGAAATTTAAGAAGAGCTACATTAGTTGATAAAACTAATCAGAAAAAAGTAAGTTTAATGATTCAATAATTATAAGGATAAGTTCAAATGCCACGAGCAAGAAGTAAAGTTGCTTCTCACTTGAGAAGGAAGAAAATTCTAAAGCAGGCCAAAGGATACTGGGGTGCAAGAAGTAAAGTTCATACTATTGCAAAAAACCATGTTGAAAAAGGTTTGGTTCATGCATACAGGGACAGGAGATTAAAAAAGAGAACCTTCAGGCAGTTGTGGATTATAAGAATTAATGCCGCTGCAAGGTTAAACGGAACTACTTATTCACGTTTAATACATTCTTTACTGGATAAAGGAATTATAATTAACAGGAAGATTCTCGCAAATCTTGCTGTAGAAAATCCATCAGCTTTTGCTGAACTGGTTAAGGTTTCCGTTAATTAATTTTTACTGCCCTCCGGGTCTTTTATTTTAATTGAAGATCAGGAGAGTTGAGTATTTTATGTTGTTTCTTTAATAATTATTTATTGAACCTTATTGTTTTAATTATGCTTACCGAAGAAATTCAACATCTTAAAAAAGAATCTGAAAAAGATTTTTCCTCTGTAGAAAGTTTAAAAGAGCTTGAAGAACTGCGGATAAAATATCTGAGCAGGAATGGGCTTTTATCTCATCTGTTTGAAGCATTGAAAGAAGTTCCTAAAGAAGAAAAACCTCAGGTTGGTAAAAATCTTAATGAGCTTAGAAACTCTCTGACGGAAAAATTTAATCTATTTAAAGCCAATCTTGAAAAGTCTGATGATACTTCCAAAGATAAAATTGATTTAACCCTTCCCGGTATAACAAGGAAAATTGGAAGCAAGCATATAATCATACAGACCCTTGATGAAATCAAATCTATATTCAAAGGAATGGGCTTCTCTGTTTTTGAAGGCCCTGAGCTTGAATCTGATTACAATAATTTTGAAGCATTAAATTTTCCGCCTGATCATCCTGCAAGAGATATGCAGGATACTTTTTTCATTAGTAAAGATTTTCTTTTAAGAACTCATACATCACCGGTTCAGATTAGAATTATGAACAGGTTTAAACCACCGGTAAGAGCTATTATGCCCGGAGTTGTTTACAGGAATGAAGCAATTAATGCAAGAAGTTATTGTGTCTTTCACCAGGTAGAAGGCTTATATGTTGATACCGATGTTACCTTTGCAGAACTGAAGGGAACGCTTGTTTCATTTGCAAAGCAATTTTATATGGAAGATTTAAAGTACAGGTTCCGCCCAAGCTTCTTTCCTTTTACTGAGCCGAGTGCTGAAATGGATATTACCTGCTTCATTTGCAAAGGAGAAGGATGCCGGGTTTGTAAAAATTCCGGCTGGCTCGAAATTCTTGGTTGTGGAATGGTTGATCCAAATGTTTTTGAGAATGTAGGATATGATCCCGAAATGTACACAGGTTATGCATTTGGAATGGGGATAGAAAGGATTGCTTTGTTGAAATATGGAATAGATGATATAAGAAAATTGTATGAGAACGATTTAAGATTTCTTAAACAGTTTTAGCGGAGATTGGATTGAAAGTTTCTCTCAACTGGATTAAAGAATATGTAAACCTTAAGGATATTCCTGTCCAGGAAATAATTGATAAACTTACAATGTCAGGACTTGAGGTTGAAGATTCAATCAACCAGCGGGAAATTTATAAAGATTTTATTGTTGTACTTATTACTTCAAAAGAAAAACATCCCAATGCTGATAAACTTTCTCTCTGCAAAGTAAATACAAGCAAGGAAGAACTACAGGTTGTTTGTGGCGCAACCAATGTTGATAAAGGACAAAAAGTTGTATTTGCTCCAGTTGGAACTATAATTCCATCTAATGGAATGATAATTAGCAAAGCAAAAATTAGAGGAGTAGAATCAAACGGAATGATTTGCTCAGAAGCTGAGCTTGAACTTGGGGATGATCATTCAGGAATAATTGTTATAGATGAAAATTTCAAGGAGGGAACTCCACTTACTGAAGTATTGGGATTGGATGATGTTATCCTTGAAATTGGAATAACGCCAAACAGGTCTGATGCTCTTTCTCATATAGGAATTGCAAGAGATTTATCAGCAATTTTTGATAGAGAATTAACATATCCTAAAATAAAACTGATAGAATCGAAAGAGAAAGCATCCGCTTATGCTTCAATTGAGATTATTGATTCGGAAAATTGTCCGAGATATTCTTCAAGGATAATTAAAAATGTTACAATAAAAGAATCCCCGGAATGGCTGAAAAATAAATTATCCAAAATTGGTTTAAGGTCAATTAATAATATTGTTGATGTTACAAATTATGTAATGTATGAATGTGGCCAGCCGCTTCATGCTTTCGATCTTAATCAATTAGCTGCCCAAAAAATTATTGTGAAGAGTACTGAAAAGGAAAGTAATTTCACCACTCTCGATTCTAAAATAAGAAAGCTGCATGCCGGTACATTAATGATTTGCGATGGGAAACGGGAGGTTGCAATTGCTGGTGTTATGGGTGGAGAAAACTCAGAAGTAACACTTGAAACTAAAAATATTTTGCTTGAAAGTGCCCACTTTAATCCTTCACATATTCGTAAAGTATCCAAAGCTTTAGGATTAAATACAGATGCATCATATAGGTTTGAAAGAACTGTTGATCCGAATAATACAGTCTTTGCTGTTAACAGGGCAGCTATGTTGATCTCTGAAATTTCCGGTGGAGAAATCTTAAAAGGCCTGATTGATGTTTATCCAAAAAAAATCTCTGGGAAAAAAATAAAATTCCGATTTAAACAGATGCAAAAATTGTTGGGTTATAAAATCCGCAAGAAAAGAGTAATTAGAATTCTGGATAAACTTGAAATAAAGACAACTCATAAAAAAAAATAAGAAATGAAGCTGTCTATTCCTTCCTTCAGGCC
>CAYNUV010000264.1:0-4972 GCA_964400245.1 uncultured Ignavibacteriaceae bacterium | reverse complement strand
AACAACCGTTACAGAAATTATACTAATCAATATTGCTATCCTTTCCCTCAACATTGCTTCACGATTTCTTATGTTGAATTGTTAATTATATCTGAGATTGGCGGAGTGCAATTGTGAAGTACAATTTCTCCACCAATCTAAAGTATGTGGTGTAATTCTATCAGTAAAGATTAAAACCGAATTTGAAATCAAGAGCCGTTGACCAGCCGCTAAAGCTTGCATTTGAGAGCTCGGCATAGTTAACTCCTGAAGCAACCCGGTAGTTAAGAGAATAACCCAATCCGAACCAATCTGTAAGCCTGTAATTAACTGAAGCTCCCGGCTCAATCATAAAGAAATAATCATGACCGCTTAAGTTTTCATAGTCAGCACGACCTGCGCCAATCATCATCATTCCTGTTAAATAGAATTTATCCGACAGGTTGTATTTATAAGCAGCCTCTACACCACCGTAACCAAAATGGAGTTCATCCCTTCCATTACGATTGATGTAAGAGCTTCCTAATTTATCAGGAATAAGTCCGTGTGCAATTAATCCAAGACCAACATTCTGGTTAATATTATAACCGGCTCTCATTCCTCCGAACAATCCCCAGTCATCACTTACTGTTTTTCCAACCAGGTCTACATAAAAACGGTTCAGGTTATTATTTCCCGGCTGTGTGGATAAAATATCCTGTGCAGATAATTGAACTGAGATAAAATTTACAAAAACTGCGATTACGAAATTTTTCATTTTATTTTTCCTTTTATTTGTTAAAAAAAATTGACGAGGTAAATTTCGGATAATTCAACAGCGTGTTCGCCTATGCCGGTGGGTGAATACTCAAATCTACGTAAGAACAGGTTTAAACCAGTGGGATTGAACTTATACAATAGCTGAGATATGAATTAGATAACAAACTTGTATAAAAGAACCTAGGTCTTTTTGACAAAAGCTATAAAAGATTGGATATTTACTCTTCAAAAAAAACGGACGCACTGATGAAATACAGAACTCTGGGCAAAACAGGACTAAGAATTTCAGAAATTGGTTTTGGTGCCTGGGCAATTGGAGGGAATTGGGGACCTCAGGATGAAAAGGAATCAATAGATTCGTTACATAAAGCTTTAGACCTCGGAGTAAATTTTATTGATACTGCCGCCGGTTATGGAAACGGCAGAAGCGAAAAAATAATTTCTAAGGTATTAAAAGACAGAAGTGAAAAAATTTATTTGGCTACCAAAACTCCTCCCGCAGATGGACCATGGCCTCCTTCTCCTTATTGCAAAATAGAAGACCGTCTTTCAGAAAAATATATCAGGCAGAATGTTGAAGAGCGCCTCCGCAATCTTAATACCGACTGCATTGATATTCTCCAGTTTCACACATGGACAAGAGCGTGGAATAGTAACCCAACTCCGCTAATAGTTTTGCAAAAGCTGAAACAAGAAGGCAAAATAAGATTTGCCGGAGTTTCAACTCCTGAACATGACCAGAATAGTTTAATTGATTTAATGAGAAATGGATACGTTGATGTTGTTCAGGTTATCTATAATATTTTTGAACAGGAACCTGCCGCAGAATTTCTTCATGTTGCTTTGGAAAAGAATGTTGGCGTAATTGTAAGAGTCGCTTTTGATGAAGGAGTATTAACAGGAAAATATACTGCAAAAAATACTTTTCCCCTTGAAGATTTCAGGAATAATTATTTTGCGGGCGACAGGTTGGAAAGAGCCGTAAACAGAGTTGAAAAAATCAAAGAAGAAATTAAAGACTCCGGTTTTACTTTACCCCAGGCAGCTGTTAAATTTGCCTTGGCTCATAAATCAGTCGGAACAGTGATTACGGGAATAAGAAATATTCATCACGCTGAAATAAACACGGCTATATCAGATTTACCTGACCTTCCTGATGAGCTGCTCATAAGATTGAGAAACCATGCATGGCGGCGTGCTGACTGGTATAAGGGGAAATAAATGAGTTCAATCCAAGTGCAAGTTCAAGAGGAGACAAGTAAAGCGAATATCCAATGAAATATCTTTCTGTCACATGAAAAATATCTTACTAAAGATAGTACTGCTTTTTCTTCTATTAATAACGGCGCCTTCTTTTGCACAAACTTCTGAATCAATTTTCGTTGGAACTGTTTATAATATCTTTCATGAAGAATACTTAACTGATGAAGAATTTTTTCAGCAGGTTGATAAGGATATTTCTTTAATGAAGGAATCCAGTATTACTCACGTGATGATATTTCCGATGAGTCAATGGGATGTTGAATCAAAACAACTTTTGTGGAGAAGGACAGATTATCTCATAAAAAAGATTGAAGAGATGAATATGAAATTTGTTCCTCTTATGCTGAAGGAGGAACAGTGCAGCCATTACTTCCCTATCTGGAAATACAAAGAGCTGGGAATGTGGGAAGAATATCATCTTAAAAATGATAGCAAAAATAACCGGCAGGATGTTGATTTTGCAGATCCTCGTGTCTATCCATTAGTTGAAGAATATTTTAAAGCAGTAATTGAAAGGTACGGGAAGAGTCCCGCACTTAGCTTTTATAATATCTGGAACGAACCTCATTACAATTCAGAAGCAGATCATGTAATTGAAAGATTCCGGAAATGGCTAGAAGAAAAATATGGTTCATTATCTGCTTTAAGAAAATCATGGGGAGAAGATTATACTGATTGGAACCAGGTCTCGCCGTTCCTGAATGACGACTGGAATTCATCAATGCCCCAAATTGACTGGACAATATTTAAGAATGAATTGAATGGAATCTTACTAAATGAACTTAAGAAGACGCTCAGAAAATATGATACGCTTCACCAGGTAAATGCAAATCCAGTTGGCACTCCGTGGGCAAACTTCAGGGGCTTTGGATTTTATAACATTGATGATTTGCCGGTTGCCCAATACAATGATATTCATGGAATTTCTTACTATCCTGATATCTGGGAAAGACAAAATAATTTAGAGCCCTGCCCTTTCTGGCTGCACAATCTTACATTTAACACAATCAGAAGTTCATCAGGTGAAAAAGATTATATACTAACTGAACTGTTCACTAATGTGCAAAACGGACTTGCACTGAACGGTTATCAAACAAAAGAATTTGTAAATCTTTTAGCGTGGACCGCCTTTGCTAATGACTGTAAAGGAATTATTTACTGGAAGTGGGAACCCTTCAAGAGAGGTCGCCAATCACTTGGAAGAGGCTTGACCCAGGTTAATGGAGAACTTGCACCGCGTGGTGAAGCTGTAAAAGAATTTGGCTCAGTTATGAATGAATATGGTGCCATACTTTACAAAGCTCATTTGAAAAAAACACAAGTTGCAATACTTGTTGATATGGCGGGGCTACTAAAAATTCTAGAACAAACCACAGAGCCTTCAACAAATAAATTTATGTATGAAAGCAATGCAGGACTGTTCAAAGCTCTTTATGAAGGGAATATTAATGTTGATGTTTTGAGAATGGACCGTGGGCTTGATTTGCAAACTCTGAAACAATACAAAATTATATTTCTCCCGTTTCAGATTGTAATGCGGCCTGAGATAGCCGACTTGTTGAAAGAATATGTAAAGCAAGGCGGATATGTTGTGGCTGATGCACGCACTGCTATAATTAATGAATTAGATTTTGCTTACCAGACAAGTCCCGGTGCCGGACTTGATGAGCTATTCGGTGCTGAAACACCAGACTGGATTGCAAAGAAAGATTATTATAAAATCCGGATGAATGAAATAAACGGAGAAAAAGTTCTCTCTGATTTTGAAGGGAAGTATTTCCGCGATCAGCTTAAGATAAAAGATAATGTAAAGATTTTAGGAACTTTTGCAGATACAAATGAGCCGGCTGTTATTCAAAATGAATATGGAAAAGGAAAAGCTATTTTAAGTGCAGTTCCTCTTGGCGCAAGCTATTATGATAATCCGGACAATCCTGTTAATAAATTAATCTTAGAATTTGTTAAAGAAGCCGGAGTAACACCGTACGCAAAATTCATTTCTACTAAAAAAGAATTTTTAGATATAAAAGTTCATACATCAGAAAAAAGTTTTATTATCTATGTAATCAATTCTGATTCGATACATAAATCAGGAACAATAGAAATGAATGTTGTTGATCATAAAATAAAAAGTGTAAAAGATATATTATCCAATAAGCAGCTTCAATTTGAATTGAAAGAAAATCTGCTCTCTATTCCAGTTGAAATAAAAGTAAACCAGGTTGTTGTTTTATTAATTGAATAGAAAACAATTAAGGAGGCGAAAATGTTCAAAGGTTTAAGAACTGTAGTTTACTTTACTACTAACATTCAAAAAGCTAAAGAATGGTACTCCGCCATTTTAGGTTTTGCACCATATTTTGATACAGAATATTATGTTGGTTTTAATGTTGGCGGTTATGAATTAGGGCTTCATCCTTATACAACCCAGATTTCATTTGGAGATAATGCTGTTGCTTATTGGGGAGTTGATAATATTGAGAAAGCATTAGAACATCTACTTAAAAATGGAGCCGAGAAAGAATCGGATATTCAGGATGTTGGTGAAGGGATAAAATTAGCAACAGTAAAAGATCCCTTTGGAAATATACTTGGGATTATTGAGAATCCGCATTTTAAAGTAGTGTAATACAAAATACTCTACCTTAAAAAGTCATTGCTAATTCAGATAAATCTGAGTAAGATTAATTTGAAGAAAATATCAAGAGTAACCCATGAAAAATAAATTCAAAATTTTATTTGCAGTTTCTACTCTTCTGCTGATTAGTAGCTGCAATTCCGATATTAATTCGCCACGAATTAACGAATCCTTAGGTTACTTTCCATTGAAAGTTGGGAACCAATGGAATTACTATCATTTAAATAAATGATACTATAACAATTCCAAATAGAATAGTCGAAGAGATTTCAATCGAGGGGAAAAAATATTTCATAAGAGAACAAGGTGAAGGCTTTGTTTTTAAAGACACTC
>CAYNUV010000263.1:0-5002 GCA_964400245.1 uncultured Ignavibacteriaceae bacterium | reverse complement strand
TGTAGTTGGATTTATTGCAAGTATTTATCCTGCAGTAAGAGCAACAAGGCTTGATCCAACAACAGCATTCAGATCATTATAGAAGTTGAGGTATAAAAAATGAGTCTAATAGAAATAAATAATCTTATAAAAAAATATAATACTGGGAATGAAACTGTTCTTGCAGTAAATGATCTTTCTTTCTCAATTGAGCAAAATGAGTTTGTTACTTTGCTTGGACAATCAGGTTCAGGCAAAAGCACTTTACTTACCATGCTCGGTGGTTTGGCAAAACCAACATCCGGGAAAATTGTAGTTGATAATATTGATGTTTATGAATTACCTTCTAAAACCATCGCTGATTACAGGCATGAGTATATTGGTTTTGTTTTTCAATCATTTCAATTAATCCCCTACTTAACAGTTGAAGAAAATATATCTCTTCCACTTTCCATCTCAAATCTAAAAAACCAGGAACAAAAACAATTGGTAAAGTCGATTCTTGAAAAAGTCCATTTAGAGAAGAAAGCAAAAAGATTAATAAATGAATTAAGCGGCGGCGAGCAGCAGAGAGTTGCAATCGCACGTGCACTAATTAATGAACCAATGATAATTCTTGCAGATGAACCAACCGGAAACCTTGACAGTAAAACCAGCGAGGATATTATGAAAATATTCTGCGATCTGAACGACGCAGGGAAAACAATTGTAATGGTTACACATAATACATCATTCAAAAAATATTCACATCGAAGCGTCGAACTTTCTGATGGGAGGTTGATAAATTGATTAAGAAGAAAAATAATAAAGAACAACCCGCCTTGGCTCGACCAAGTCGAGACAGGTTAGTCCGCGATCCGGTTTGCGGAATGTGGATTGAACCTAAGGATGCTGCAGATGAAACATTATACAAAGATAAAATATTTTATTTCTGCGCACCGGGATGCAAAATGGCTTTTGAAAAAGAACCGGAAAAATTTATCGAAGAAAATCAGAAGAAATGAATCCAAACTAGAGGAATAATATGAAAAGAATAACTGCATATGTTAATACTACCCGCATTCACTGGCTTGTTGAAGAATTGCAAACCAAAGGTATAAATGAAATTATGGTTTCAGAATTTTTCAGACCTACATCCCAAATATCAAAGTTTGAATTTTTCTGTGAAGAAAAGATCTGAAGGAGATACAGGAAATAGTACATAAAATCGGTACGTGTGGCGAACCAGCAGATCATTTATTTTTTATAAAAGAAATTGAAGGGAACTCTAAAAGTATATTCCCTTGTATGTAGTAGTTCTTTTTTATTTGAAACTGACAATAGTATCAGTAATTCCGGGTTAATTGGAGTAGGTTATGAAAAGAATATTCATAGTAATGGCAATTATCTCTTTTGCTGTTTTTATAAAAGCACAAGAGAATTTAGATACTTTATTCATTGAGAATTTTGAAGAAAACTTTAATAATGCAGTTAAATATTTTTCCGAGGGAAATATTGAAAAAGCAGAGAAAAATTTTCAAATAGCTTTAAGCAATAGACCAGATAATTTAAGCACGCTGAAGTATCTCGCTCAAATTGCAATTGCTAAGCAGAACCTTCCGATGATAAAGTTTTATTATGATAAGGTTCTAAAATTAGATTCAAATGATGAGGATGCATTAATAAGTTTAGGAGTTATATACTTAAACAATGGTAATATTAAAAGCGCTGAGGAACTTTTTATTAAAGCAGTTAACAATCAACCGGATAATGAATTCGCTCTTTTCAATTTAGGTGTTTTATATGCAACCATAGGTGAATTTTCCAAAGCAGTAAATACATTAAACAAGCTTATATCAACTAATCCGAATAATGGCGAGTATTATCAAACTTTGGGAATGTATTATCTAACGCAAGGAATTTTTACAAAAGCTGAATTTAATTTCCTTAAAGCATTAAAGCTTGATACTAAACTAATTGAAGCGAGAAAAGGTTTAATTATACTTTATCAAAATCAAAATGAACTTAATAAATCTTCTAAATTAATAAATGAATTAGAGGCGATTTCACCTGACTTACAATATTTAAATATTCTTAAAGCAAACCAGCATTACCTTCGGGAGGAAATTAACTCTGCCATCAAATATGCATTGGCTGAGATATCTAAATATCCTGATGAACCTGACGCTTATTTCTTGCTTAATGATTTATACAGCGTCAATGGAGATTTTTTAAAGGCAGAGAATACTTTAATTAAAGCAAAAAAAAATAGCAGCAAAAATTATACTTCATTCTATTCGCTGCTTAAAATGGAACTAATTACAAACAATAAATAAAAGGAGCTTCAGCAATGAAAAATTTAAATGCCTTCGTAATTATAGTTGTTATTGTTTTCAGTGGTTATGTATCTGCAACAAATGCGCAGCATAATCATGGAATGCATCAGGGGCAGCAGCAAGGAATGCATCAAGGGCAGCAGCAAGGTATGAATATACACATGAACCAAATGCAGGATATGATGAACAGAATGAATGATATCTCTGTGCGGATGAACAATATGATGCAGAGTCATCAGAATATGGAAATACACCAGCAACATAGTATGCATAATGATATGATACCTATGATGAACTCAATGAATCAGATGTCTGAACAAATGAAAAATATGACTCAGCATATGCAAAATATGATGGGGAATAAAGAGATGATGAACAACAAAGAATTTCATAACAGAATGACTAATATGATGGATAGCATGGATGAGATGATGGATAACTTTGATGATATGATGAATAATATGCAAGAGACTCAAAAACTTATGGAAGAAAAGTGATTAAAAATGAAAGCTCTATTTAATTCTTTCATAATTTTTCTTGTTCTGATGAAGAGCATGGAAATTACCGCTCAATCAAATATGTATTCTGGCAAGTCAGGATGGACTTTATCAACATCATTCCAGGTTACTGGTGGCGGTTATATTTATAACGAATACAGTACTCTTTATCTCCTTTATGGAGGTATTCGTTATCAGAACAATAATCTTACTTTGTACGGATACATTCCAGTTGTGGCTCAAAATAATCCCGGGTTTACACAATCCGGGATGATGATAATCCCTACCGGCAGAGAAAATAAAGGCGAAGGTGGTAATATGAATGAAGGGAATATGCATGGGGAAAATAATTCTATGAATCAAACCTCCATGATGAATTCGCAAATATCTTTAGGCGATTTTTATTTATACGGCTCATATCTGTTACTGAATGAAATTGACCATTCGATGGATCTGTTCATTAATCCGAATATAAAATTTCCAACTGCTTCCGGAAGTTCAGAAATCGGAACAGGTAGATTTGATTACGGTCTTTCTATGAATGTTCGCAAATCAATTGAATCGTTTGTTGTTGTGGCGGAAGCTGGTTTTATTAAACTTGGAGATCCAAGCGGCATTGATTACAAAAACCCGTTTACTTATGGGATTGGTTTGGGAAAATTTATATCACAAAGCGGAAGTTCTGTTTTACTTTATTATAATTCTTACACAAGGATATTGGATAATTATGAACCACCTCGCCAGGTTTCACTTGGTCTGAATTTTAAACTGGATTCGACTAAAGCATTATCATTCATTGGTTCTAAAGGACTTAGCAGCTACAGTCCGGATTTTAGTATAAGTGCTGGATTTAATTTCGATTTGTAAAATTTAATAGGGGAAGTAAATTTTTTCTATTAAAAAATAAAAAGGAGCAGTTATGCAATTAGTACCCGATTGGGCACCAAACATTCATCCGATGATTGTTCATTTTCCCATTGTGCTTTTAATAGCAGCGGTTCTTTTAGATGTTTCAGGTTTGTTTTTAAATAGATTTAATTGGCTGAAAAAATCGGCATTCGTTTTATACGCAATTGGAACTATAGTAATAATAATAACCTTTTTTACGGGCCGTTCTGCTGCTGATGGACTGGATATTCCAGCAAAAGTAATCTCTTCTGTTAACGATCATGCTGACTGGGCAGAAACTACTATGTGGTTCTTTATTGTTTATTCAGTTGTCCGTTTAACAATAGGTATTTGGTTTAAATCATTGAAAAAAATTATTGTTATTCCGTTCGTTCTTGCCGGTTTGCTGGGAATTTATTTTTTGTATCAAACCGCTGATCACGGTGCAAAATTAGTATTTGGTTATGGATTGGGAACAGGGAATATTATCAAATTGGTAGATGAAACGAAAGGAATAACAGTTGAAGATCGGATTTCTGATTCTACTTTTACAACAAAAGATGATGGCTCATGGAAATTAATTGCTGACGCAACCATAATTAAAGTTTTATCAAGCATGTTCAAGTGGGTCGAAGGTTCACTTAATGAACTCAGCCCGATGTATGACCCGAACGAATCTGCTTTAATGTTTCATCAAATAAAAGAAGCAATGTTTGTTTATGATAATAAAATTAAAAGTGTTCAGGTAACAGCAAAAATTAATATTGATGATCTTAAAGGTGGGTTTGAATTAGTGCATCATTTTATAGATAAAAATAATTATGACTTTCTCGGTTTAAAAAATGGAGAAATTTCTCTTTCAAGAAAAAGTAACGGAGAGATAAAAATCTTTGAGAAAGATAGTTACACTAACAAAGGCTGGATAGAAATAAAAGTTGTAAGCGATGGAACTCACTTCAGAGGGTATGTAAATAATAAAATGATTGTACATGGACATGGTGATGAACCGGAACCCGGCAGCGTAGGAATAAAACTCTCCGGCACAGGCAGCTTCAGCATTAAGCTGATTAATGTTGAATCTTTAAAAAAATAATTTGTATTGAGACAGGAGAATGAATTATGGAAATAACTGTTGTGATAGCTTTTATAGGGATAATAGTATTCTTCGCTTTTAGAAAATCTAAAGATGCCAGACAAGGAAAAGATTACTGCAAATAATTTTTTTATGGTAAATAAAAAGAAAGTATCGGTTATGTTTTTCAACCAGATATTTTAATAATAAGAAATGAATTCAATAATCAGAGGCGCAAATGAAAATCTCGG
>CAYNUV010000262.1:0-5005 GCA_964400245.1 uncultured Ignavibacteriaceae bacterium | reverse complement strand
TGAAGAGTTTTTAATTTTAAAGAATAATCTTTATCATATTCATCATTTTTATTTGAGAAAAAATCTAAAATTTTATCACAAACACTATTGAGAGTATTGGGTTTTGTTTTATTGTCAGTTTTAAGATTTATTAATTTAATTCTGTTTTTTTTTGAAAAATCAATACTCGAAGTAAATGCTATTTTTGAAGAAATTAAATCATATAATGTTATTTTGTAGCTTTCATTTCTGAATACTGGGAATGAAAATGTTTTGTCCGAAATTAATCCATTTGAAAGTAATTGTCCTTTCTGTTCAATCGTAATAAGAAAATTCTCTTTTGTATTTAATTTGACTGTCGCATTAAATGGGGGAAAAAGCCTACTAGGGTTAGAAAAATATTCTTTCCATAAAAACCAATTATTTTCAAAATTATAAATCTCTGCATCTTCAAATTGTTTTAATATTTGTTTAGTAATTACTTTATCTATTAGTTTTATTGCTGATAACTTATTCGATTTTTCCTTATTTACAATTACTGTCGTTCGTGAACATAGACCAGTTGAAAAACACAAATACATATAATATCCTGCTGAAGGAGCTTTGACTAAAGTCAAATTTCCTTCAGGAGTTTTTCTATAGGCATTTATTTCATTTGTTCTTTTTACGGCAATTAGACTCCTAAAGTTTTTTATTCTTTCCAAAAGAACTGGAAATTCATCTTCAGATTTTGTATGAAAAACAATGTAAGCCAGTTCTTCAATATCTAAGTATTCTAATTCTAATAGTAACTTTATAGTTATTCTAAATGGGAAAACTAAAATGTTATCACAATCATTTTTGATAATGGGATTGGTTATAATTAATTTGGACATCTGCTTCCGAATTACTTCGGATGTTTCAATTAATTCTTTTGCTTTTTCATAAGCACTCAGTGTTTTTAGTTTGGGTATTTTATCTAAAGGATGATTTCTAATCAGTTCGTAACCTACATCAGTTACTATAATTTTTGATGGCGTAGATGATTCATCTATGAACACAAATCCTAAATATTTTGGAAGATTTGCTAAAAGAGTTCTTACGGATTGATGAGATAAAGCCTTTCCGGAGGCAGTCAGTCCAGCCTTTGCCATTTCGCTTGCCATACTTTCCTGTTTTCCACTTGTCCAAGCCTTATTTAAAAACTTATCTAACGTTAACACATTTACCATAAATACTGTTTGATGCACATTACCTCTTTTAGGAATATGCCACAATTCTTTTGTTCTGTCAATTTTTGCCATCTTAAGCTAATTTTTTTTAAAATCAATTACCCAATCATACTTGATAAAACCGCCTCTATCGGCTCTTGGGATTCTTAAATATCGATTTTTTATTATGTATGAAAATACATTCACTAATTGGAATTCATTTTTTTCAGCAATTTCTGTTAATATAATATGAGTTGGCACTTCAATTTCACGAATCACACTATCTCCAATAACAATAATGTAATGGGAATTATTTTTTAATAAGTTTCTAACAGATATTATGTTCTCCTGCATATCTTGGAAATAATTGTAAACCACATAAGCTCTTTTTTTATCAATTAAATATATTTTTTTTAAGATAGTGTCTAATGTTTTTATGCCCATAGTCATTATTTCTTCTTTATAGACTGCGGCCGATATACTTTCTGTCCCAATTTGATTTTTTTTAATTTCTGAAATATTAGAATCTCCAAAATAATTTAACCAAGCATTCTCTAGGCGTAAAGATCTTACATAATCAAAGGCATTAATATAGGGTGGTGAAGTTACAACCAAATCAATTTTGTTTTTTAATTCTTTATTTTTTATCCTTCTGGCATCCTCGGAAATTATCTTAGTTTTTCCCAAATTATAATCCTTATATTTTTCAAAAGAATCTAAATAATTGTTTAGTGATTTTATAAATAGATCTTTTACGGAATATTTCTTTTTTAGAAATCTTGATGAAACATAAGGTTTAGGAGAGTTTTCATCAGCATTTGAAACTTTTTTTATTATTGAAGCAAAACAAACCAGTAAAAAATTTCTAATATTTTTATTAGTCTCTTTATCTATATTGTGTTTTAAAATGCAAAGTTCATTAATGGTTTCTTTACTGAACCAATGTTCGATATTATGTAAGTCTGGTACTTTGAATTTTGATTTATTTGATTTAGCAAATAGCGCATCTAAATTTTTCTTTATGAGTAAAATTTCTTTGTCAGATAATATTTTGGTTTTTGTTAAGCACAGTAATTGGCTTAACTTATCGAAATCAACTCCCAATGCATTTCTATTCAATAAAACCGCCTCTACAAGTGTTGTTCCGGAACCAGCGAAGCAATCTAATACTAAATCATTTTCTTTAGTATATTTTTCGATTGCCCATCTAGGGACCTGCGGAATAAATTTACAAGGATATTTAAAAAAAGAATGAGTAAAATAACCAACTTCTCTTGATGTAATTTCCAGTACTGTGTTTTTTTCAACATCGTTTGGTATAGAGATTACTTGCAATAATTTATTTTTCATTTTCTAAAAATTATTAAGCTTTCTCTTACAAATTCTATTAGATTACCAATTTTGTCGTATTGTTGGGAGCTAGTTTCATTTCTTCTTGCAACAATTATTTCATTTACACTGAACCCTATGTTTTTTCCGATTTCAGATAATATTATGTCTGTAGGGATAGAAAGTCCACCATAGGATGAGTTTCCTACTACAATCACGCAGTACCCACCATTTTTTGTTTTTATAAATAAATCATTTAATAATTGCTCCATTTCACTAAAATATGCGTTCAACATTTTAGGTATTTTATTATCCCATAATTTTGCATTACTGAGATAGTCCAAAATTGGTATAAGTATTTTGGATGAGGTCACTATTTTATTTTTCTTTTTTAAGTCTGCGTTTAAATTGGATGTCAAGGCTGCCTTTCTTAAACTTCTTAATTCGTCATAAGATTTTACAAATTCACCAAGCCATAATTCAATTTTGTATACTTCGTAATAATCAAAACAATTTGCGTAGGGTGGGGAGAAAATGGAGATATCAATTTCATTTATGCTGTAGTTATTAATGTTAAGACAATTATCATTTATTATAACTGGCTCGTTTTTGGAATTATTAGATTTAATGTCAGATATTATTTCATTAAGTTTAAAATCAAATGCATCAAATGCATCAATAGATTTATATATTCTTTTTTTCTTTAACCCATTACCTGCCTTCTTGTAATATGAAACTTGTTGAAGAATGCAAAGAAGAGCGGTAAATAAAATATTCTTTACTTTTTTATTTTTTTCTGTCTCAATTTTCTCCTTTAACAATTCAATTTTTTCAAAATTTTCTAATTCAAATAAATTTTCAATTATTGATAATTCATATTTTTGAAATAAATTTTTAATTGTTTTGTGTTTGGGCGCTTTGAATGATGATGCTTTTTTTATTTCAGCATCGGAATAATTTTGTGTTTTTGTTAATGCCATATGGCAACTAAATGGATTAATTTCAATGCCTGTAGCTTTTATGCCTAATTCTTTTGCTGCGACCAAAGATGTCCCAGAGCCAGCAAAAGGGTCAAATAAATGAGTGCTTTCATTTAGTTTAAGATAACTTAATACTTTTTTAATTAACTCTGGTGAATATCCTTCTTGGTAATAAAACCATCTGTGTACAGGTAAATTTTTTGTTTTAGAAAAGTTAACCAAGTATTGGTAAGATAAATCATATCTTGTATTAAATTGTTTATCTAGTTTTTTATATTCATTATAAAAAAAATCTTTTTTATAATCTTGATTTGCTATTAAGTTTGGATTAAATAAAACAAGTTGTTCTCTAACTTCGGTTAGTTCGTCTTCTATGAAATATACTTTATTGTTCTGCAACTTTAGAATTTCAATTCCATCTTCTTCGTTAAGCAGTTGGTAGGTAATTTTGTCACTAAGACAACGAACCTTTAAATCAGCTTTGTCTATAGCGAATATTTCTGCAAGTCTTTCAATGATTTGTTCGCTTGCGTTCCGTTCGTTTTTTTCAATCTTACTTAGAGTTGAAGTGTCAGATCTTTGGCACATAAGTCCAGTTCATATTAACTTTCTGATATTGAGATCATCCAGGTATTAGTCATTATCTACTAATACCTGAACTCTTAAAATAATAATTTTGTATTTATTTTCCACTTCCCTTCAAATGCTTATCGAGAAAAGTTACAATAGCGCCGTAACCTTTTATCTCATTCTCTTTTTTAACAAAGCCATGCCCTTCATCGGGAAAAACCACATATTCAACAGGCACATTATTTTTCTTCATAGCATCAACTATTTCATCAGATTCCACTTTCAGCACACGGGGATCATTCGCGCCCTGCAGCACCATAACCGGGTTTTTAATTTTTGCTGCATGAAAAAGAGGAGAAATATTGTACAAACGAATGGAATCAGAAGAGAAAGGATCGCCAAGCTCTTTGTACAAGGCTTCCCTGAACGATTCCCAGTATGGCGGAATAGATTTGAGAGTTCTCAGCCAGTTTGTTACTCCAAAAATATCAACACCGGCTTTAAATTCATCAGGATGAAAAGTCATAGCAGCCATTGTCATATAACCACCATAAGAGCCGCCGATAATTCCTATCTTTTCCGAATCTATATAATCAAGTGCTTGAATATATTTTTTACCATAGATGCAATCCATAAGGTCTTTTTCTCCATGGTTGAGGTCATCCATCTTGTAAAATGATTTTCCATAACCGCTGCTGCCCCGGTTATTAACAGCAAGAACAGCATAACCATGGTTTACTAAAAATTGTATAAGAGCAAAATAACCAACTCTGGTTTGTCCGCCCGGACCGCCATGAACCCAGATTAAAGCAGGCACTTTATTATCCGCAGATGCATTTAAAGGTTTATACCAGATAGCCGGAATTTCAAGATCATCAAAAGATTTAAACCGAACTACTTCTGCTGAGGCAAGATCATCAGGATTTATTTCAGGATTAAGTGTATTAGTAAGCTTTT
>CAYNUV010000261.1:0-5006 GCA_964400245.1 uncultured Ignavibacteriaceae bacterium | reverse complement strand
GATACTTTTTTATTATGAATTAAAATATCATTTGGCCATTTTAATTCAGTCTTAAGCTGAAAAAGATTTTCAATTGAAATTGCAGTTGCAAGAGCAGAAGCAAAATTTATAAGATTAAAACGTTTGGTAAAATAATTTTTGTTTGTAAGAAGAATGGAGTATGTGAGATTCAATCCTTTCATACTGTACCATGATCTTTCTTTCCTTCCATGTCCATTAGCTTGCTTTTCAGCTAAGAGCACAGTTCCGTGAATGTTAGAAAATTTTGTATCAAGCAGCACACTATTGGTTGAGTCAACTTCTTCTGAATAAATAAAGTTTCTTCCGATTACATTAGTATCAAGCTTTATATCGAAGATCTCGAAATTAAAAGTTTGTTCCTTGTTAGCCAACATTGTCATAGTCTTTGTTAAATGATGAAATATGATGTCACTAAGACAGATATTTTGTCAAAATATAAAAAGAAGAATTATTCCTGCATATTCCCTTAAACTCTTATCAAATAATGAATTACGGGCTATAAAACTTCCTGGCATTATCATTGAAACCGCTAATAAAAATCAAATTTCAAAAAGATAAATCAAATATAATTAAAATAATTTAAGGAGATGCTAAAATGACACTTATAAAATTTGAACCTTTGAAAGAATTGGAAAACTGGAATGAAAGAATTCACAAATTCTTCAATGATTTTCCATCGGCAGATTTTAATTATTATCCTCACTTAGATATTTATGATGACGAAAAAAATTTTTATGTTAATGCTGAGATTCCGGGAGTAAAGAAAGAAAATATTAAAATAACTATCCAGGATAATTTTTTAACAATCACAGGTGAAAAGAAGAAAGAGACAGAGGAAAAGGATAAAAAGAATTTCTACAGGAGTGAAAGAGTTTATGGCTCATTTACAAGAAGTTTCACTCTGCCTGAAGATATTAACCCGGATAGTGTTGATGCAAAATTTGATAACGGAATACTTAACATAAAGATTTCCAAATCTGAACCTAAAAAGGTTAGTGAGAAGTTTATTGAAATTAAATAAAGTTTAAATAACAGACGGCAGAAATTTTTTTGCCGTCTTCATTTTATTAAAGGAAGGAATTAAGGTAATGGGAAAAATAATAGGAATTGATTTAGGAACTACTAACTCTTGTGTTTCAGTAATGGAAGGCAATGATCCGGTAGTTATTCCAAATTCTGAAGGAGGAAGAACAACTCCTTCAGTTGTTGCTTTTACTAAATCAGGTGAGAGATTAGTTGGACAACCGGCAAAAAGGCAGTCTATCACTAATCCTAAAAATACTGTGTTTTCCATAAAACGTTTTATGGGAAGAATGATGAATGAAGTAACTGAGGAAATGAAGAAAGTGCCTTATGAGGTAGTTTCAAGTGAAAGCAATACAGCACGTGTAAAGATTAGTGACAGAGTTTATTCACCAGCGGAAATCAGTGCAATGATTCTTCAAAAGATGAAGAAGACTGCTGAAGAATATCTTGGACAGGAAGTAACCGAAGCAGTTATAACTGTCCCTGCATATTTTAATGATTCACAAAGACAGGCAACAAAGGATGCAGGTGAAATTGCCGGATTAAAAGTAAGAAGAATTATTAATGAACCTACGGCAGCCGCGCTTGCTTACGGTTTAGATAAAAAACAGAGAGACCATCTTATTGCAGTATATGATTTAGGCGGTGGTACTTTTGATATTTCAATATTACAACTTGGCGAAGGTGTTTTTGAAGTTAAATCATCTAATGGTGATGGACACCTTGGCGGTGATGATTTTGACCAGAGAATGATTGATTATCTTGCTGATGAATTCAAGAAACAGGAAGGAATTGATTTAAGAAAAGATCCTATGGCTCTGCAAAGATTAAAAGAAGCCGCAGAAAAAGCTAAGATTGAATTATCGTCTACAGCAACAACAGATGTTAACCTTCCTTTTATTACAGCTACACAGGAGGGTCCAAAGCATCTTAATATTAATATATCAAGAGCAAAGTTTGAACAGTTGATTGATGACCTTATGAGAAGAACAATTGAACCTTGTGAACAAGCTCTCAAAGCAGCCGGTGTCAGTGCATCGCAGGTTGATGAGGTTATACTTGTTGGTGGTTCTACAAGAATTCCTGCTGTTCAGGAATTGGTTAAGAAACTTTTTGGTAAAGAACCGCATAAAGGTGTAAACCCTGATGAAGTTGTTGCAATTGGTGCGGCAATACAGGGTGGTGTTCTTGCAGGTGATATAAAAGATGTATTGCTTCTTGATGTTACTCCTCTTTCTCTTGGGATAGAAACGCTTGGCGGTGTTTTTACAAAGCTTATTGAAGCAAACACTACTATTCCTACAAAGAAGAGTGAAATATTTTCAACAGCATCAGATAATCAGCCTTCAGTTGAAATACACATTCTCCAGGGTGAAAGACCGATGGCTGCGGATAACAGAACTCTGGGAAGATTTCATCTTGATGGTATTCCGCCTTCACCAAGAGGAGTACCGCAGATTGAAGTTACATTTGATATAGATGCTAATGGAATTATGCATGTTCATGCTAAGGATAAAGCTACAAACAAGGAACAGAGTATCAACATAACTTCTTCAAGCGGTTTATCTAAGGAAGAAGTTGAAAAGATGAAAAGAGATGCTACTGAACATGCTGCAGAAGATAAAAAGAAGAAGGAATCTGTTGATGTCAGGAACCAAGCTGATAGTTTGATCTTCCAGACTAAGAAACAGATGACTGAAATGAGTGACAAATTAACGGCGGATCAGAAATCGAGTCTCGAAGCTGAAATCAAGAAAGTTGAAGATTCACTTTCATCAAACGATGTGGACAGAATTAAATCTTCCACAGAAGGATTAACTAAGGTATGGAATGATATAACTTCTCAACTTTATCAGCAGGCAGGTGCTCAACAGCAGGGAAGCAGTACACAAGGTACAACAGAAGGTGAGAGTAAAACTGGTAAAGAGGAAGCTCAGGATGCATCCTATGAAGTAGTTGATGAAGAAAAAGATAAGGATAAAAAAGAGTAAGATGTAAATCAGCAACTTTCGGGGTAAGTACGTTAAACTTCGAAAGTTCTGCCCCATTAAAATTTTATTAATAAAGTAATAGGAGATAAAAATATGTCTGATAATAATAAAGACCTGGTTTCATTAAAGGAAAAAGAGCAAAGCTGGGAAGAAGTTCTCGATTCAGAAGCTGTTGTTGCTCCGTTTGTAGATATATATGAAACTGAGAATGATTTTATTCTCGTAGCAAATATGCCGGGAGTAACAAGAGATGAAGTTAAGCTTAAAATGGATGAAGGTTCACTTTCAATTTTTGGAAAAGTAAATTTCAATGAATTAAAAAACAGGAAGTATATTCTGAATGAAAATGAGGTAGGAAACTATTTCAGGAAATTCAGAATAAGCAACAGTGTTGATGAAACAAAAATCGAAGCAAGATTTGATAATGGACAATTGACTTTGAAACTTCCTAAACATGATAGGATTAAACCGAGAACCATCGAAGTAAAGTAAGCATTTCTTTTTATTTAAAATAAAAAAGCATCCGATTCTTTAGAACCGGATGCCAAGGAGATGTTAAGCAATATGAGGTTATTTAATTAACATCTATGATTCTTCAGGAACTATTTCATAAGTATGAATTTCCTGGTTTGTACAAATGATCCTGCTTCGATTCTGTAGAAATAAACACCGCTTGAAAGTGATAAACCATTAAACGATGTTTTATAATATCCAGCCTGCAGTTCTTCATTTAAAACAACAGTAATCCTTTCACCGAGAAGATTGTAAACAACAATTTGCACAGTAGATTGCTTTGGTAAAGCAAACTCAATTGTGGTTGATGGATTAAATGGATTAGGATAATTCTGGCTAAGGCTGAACTCTTTAGGTATCAGTGACGAGGTTTGTTCAACATCAGCAGCACTTCCATCATATGGAGTTGAATTATGTCTGCCTGTCATATTGTTTGTTGGAATAAATTTTAGTTTCCTTCCTGCAAGGAATTCAACTGTTCCATGTAATTCAACATTATTCCAGACAGCATCATCTAAAACTGCCGCCCACTGGACTGAAGCCTGACGGCGAGCTTGTCCATCATTATCGTGAAAGTTAATTGCCATTCCAAAAACATTACCTTCAGCAGGTGAAATAGTTTCATTGTTAGCGGTAATAACAGGCCATCTTACTGCCAATTCAAGTGCATATCCGCCCGGTATTACTGTTCTATTCCACTTCTTGTTTGCATTAGTTACATTATTCAAACTATCAGCACTTGTAGCACCATCTCCCAAACCTAGTATTGTTAAACGAGCTTCAAAAATTGAATTCACTGTGCTATCGGTTGGTTGGGGATCAAATTTTAATTCTAACTCATCTTCTTCCCATACATTTGCAGCATTACCAGCAATAGTATCGTCCATTACTTCCTGGTAAAGGTACAACCATCCATTATCCCATGCACTCCATACTTTGGCAGAAAGATCAGCGTCATCAGCAGGTGCACCATTACCATTGTATGCATAAGACCTGAGTTGCAAGTAACCATCATCTGGTCCGGTTAGTGTTGTGTAGAAATTATCTTTAGCTCCATCAATTGCAATGTCGAAGAAGTTTGCACCGATCTCCCATTCAGCTTTTTTATCAGGGAACCAGTTTAAATCACCAACAGGGTATCCACCGGTTGCTCCTGTATAAGCTGCGGTAGTAGTTGGATACGAACAGTTGAGAGTATCTCTGTAATATTCAATTAACCTTCGATCATAATCATGTAAAGCTCTTACAAATAATGGAGAAGGAGTATTTTTTGTCCTATTACCCCCAGCAGGGTCTTCATACCAGGTCATCATATTTGTCATTAATGCAGGAGTGTTATTAAGTACCAATCCATTTTCATTTGTGAAAGTATATACAGAATCTGATCAAACTCGGCTATTTATATGCCATGAAAGGGGAGAAGCAGGTCCAAAAGGTCCATTTCCGAAATGGTCA
>CAYNUV010000260.1:0-5014 GCA_964400245.1 uncultured Ignavibacteriaceae bacterium | reverse complement strand
GTAATTATTTTGGTTAATTCAATAAAAATCTTTTAAAATTTATTTAAGTCCCATCCTTAGAGTTTGAGATTTGCTCTAATAATGTCTGGATATTTTAATATTTCAAAAGAAACTTCCAATTTTAAAATTATTTTGGATAACAAAGTAAAAATGAAATTAGGACACTGCTGTTTCTTTGATGACTTTAACTATTCAAATAAAAGAATTAAATTGTTAAAGAATTAAGTAAAAATTCAAATATTTATTTCTTAATAAGCAAAAGATGTAAGATTTTTTATGGCAGTAGATCCTAAATACAGGAAAATGCTTGGGGAGCTTTTAAATGCTTGCAGAAAAAATCTGCCTTCTCTTAATGAACAATTAATCGTTAAAAGTTTTGAGTTTTCTGTTGAAGCACATAAAAATGATTTACGTGCATCGGGTGATCCATATTTTATTCATCCATACCACGTGGCATTAATTGTAGCTGAAGAACTTCCGCTTGATGATATTACTGTCGCAAGTTCTTTATTGCACGATGTAGCTGAAGATACCGAGTTCAATATAGATCTTCTTTCAAAAGAGTTTGGTAGAGAAGTAGCGGAAATTGTTGATGGTGTAACTAAGATTAGCGGGATATTCAAAGGGCAGGAGATTATTAAAGCAGAAAATTACAGGAAGCTTCTTCTTTCGATGGTTAAAGATGTGAGAGTAATTCTCGTTAAGTTTGCCGACCGTTTGCACAATATGCGAACACTCGAATATGTAAATCCGGAAAAGCAAAGAAGGATTGCACAGGAAACTCTTGAAATATATGCACCATTTGCACATCGCTTTGGACTTGGACGTATTAAGTGGGAGTTTGAAGATCTCTCGTTCAAATATCTTAACAGGGATGCTTATGATGAACTTGTTAAAAAAGTAAACGCCAAAAGAAAAGAGAGAGAGTCTTATATCAAAAAATTTAGTGATCCTTTTACTGGAAAACTGGATGAATATAACCTTAAGTATGAAATAAGCGGAAGAGCTAAACATCTCTACAGCATTTATCGTAAAATGGTAAGAAGAAACAAACCGTTTGAAGAAATCTATGATTTGTTTGCAATCAGAATAATACTTGATACAAAAAATGCTTATGATTGCTATACAACCCTTGGAATTGTGAATCAGATTTACCTGCCTGTTCCCGATAGATTTAAAGATTATATCTCAATCCCAAAGACAAATAATTATCAATCAATTCATACTACTGTTGTAGGACCGGAAGGAAGATTGGTTGAAATCCAGATAAGAACAAAAACTATGCACGAGATTGCTGAAAGGGGAGTTGCAGCTCATTGGAGATATAAGGAAAATAAATCTGCAAGCGAAAAGGATCTTGAGAACTGGGTAAACTGGATAAGAGATATTTTTGAAAATGCTTCAAAGGATGATGCACGCAAAGATTTAATGGAAAGTTTTAAGCTTAATCTTTACCAGGAAGAAATTTATGTTTTTACTCCGAAGGGAGATTTGAGACGCCTGCCTGTAAACTCTACTCCAGTTGATTTTGCTTTTGAAATCCATAGTAAAGTTGGTTACCATTGCATTGGTGCAAAAGTAAATGGCAAGATCGTACCATTGGATACCCAGCTTCATAGCGGGGATCAACTTGAGATTATTACATCTAAAACCCAGCATCCAAATAATAACTGGATTAAATTCGTTACAACTCATAAAGCAAAAACCGCAATAAGAAAATGGATGAAGAAAGAAGAAGATGTAATTGTAAATACAGGTAAAGATATCTGGGAAAAGAAAGTTAAGAAGTTTAAACTCACCTTTACGCAACAGGATTTAGATAAACTTGCCGCAAATCTTAAGTTTGATAGTCCTCGCAATATGTTTAAAATGATAGCACAAGGGAAGCTGAATCCTGATGAAATATTACCTGCTACAAAAGAAAAAGACAAAAAAGAAAAAGCTCCTGTTCTTGAGTTTAATACTTTTGCTAATACTGCAAGAAGTTCCGCAGGCGAAGTTTTAGTAGAAGGTTTGGATTCTAGCTTTATGTATTCTTATGCAAAATGCTGCAACCCGATTCCCGGAGACCCTGTTATAGGCTATATAACCATTGGTGAAGGAATAAAAATTCATCGTAAAACATGCAATAATCTTTTAAGGTTATCGGAGATGGATACAACTAAACTTATTACAGTTCAATGGCCCGAAACGGAAGGTTCACTATTCGTTGCCGGTTTAACAGTTATGGGAGAAGATTCTCCAGGTATTCTTAATGAAATTTCTCATGCGATAGTTGCTTACCAGAATACAAACATCAAATCAATTAATATTAACACAGGCGATTCAACATTTGAAGGAAGCGTAACATTATACGTTCATAATATTGACCACCTCAGCAAGATTATAGATCGCTTGAAAAAGGTAAAAGGAATTTATTCTATTGAAAGATTTGAAGGCTCTACTACATAGGTTAATGAATCTTAAAAATGTCTGAAGAAACCAGAATACTCTCAATTGATTTTGGTATTAAAAGAGTTGGGCTTGCACTGAGTGATCCTCTGAAAATATTTGCCTTTCCTTTTAAAACTCTTAACAATGATATTAAATTTTTTAATAAGCTAACAAAGCTGGTTGAAGATCAGAATGTTGTAAAAATTATTTTAGGATTTCCAGATAAAGAAAATGTAAGCACAAGTGAAGTAAAAAAGAAAATATTATTATTAAAACAACGGATAGAAAAACTCAGCATTGAAGTGATTCTCTGGGATGAATCATTCACTTCTGCAATAGCCAGTGAAAGAATTTTGCAATCAGTTACAAAAAAATCAAAACGCCGGGATAAAGGTTTGATTGACCAGCAAGCGGCAGCTATTATTCTCCAGGAGTATCTTGAGAGCATTTTAAAGACTGATGGCAAATAAGATTCTTGCTGTTATTTGTAATAAAACATTGACTATTAAAAACATTAACTATATTTTCAGGTAACTTAAATTTTTCATTGGGAGCATTCTTATGTCACTTGATGCACTCGGAATGATCGAGACCAAAGGGTTAGTAGGTGCAATTGAAGCTGCAGACGCAATGGTTAAAGCAGCTAAGGTTGAATTGTTAGGGAAAGAAACCATTGGGGGCGGTTATGTAACAGTTATGGTAAGAGGAGATGTCGGAGCAGTAAAAGCAGCAACAGATGCGGGTGGTGCCGCAGCTCAAAGAGTTGGTGAACTGGTTTCAGTTCATGTAATTCCTCGTCCGCATTCCGAGGTTGAAGCTTTACTACCAAAAAGAAAATAATTTATGCCAAAGGCACTTGGGTTAGTTGAAACCCGGGGTCTTGTTGCCGCAATTGAAGCTGCAGATGCAATGGTTAAAGCTGCTAATGTAGTTCTTATCGGCAAAGAAAGAACAGATCCCGCATTAATTACAATAAAAGTTGTTGGTGAAACTGCTGCTGTCAGATCGGCTGTTGATGCCGGAGCTGCTGCTGCCAGCAGGGTAGGAATTGTGGTTTCAACGCATATCATTCCTCAACCTGACCTCCAGATGACCATTTTAATTCCTGAAATTGAAGACGATGATAACCGAAAGAAAGAAAAACCAATTCCGGTTGTTAAAGACGAAAAGAAAGTTTTTGTAGCAGATGAGGAAAAACCTGAGAAAGAAATAAAACCGATAGAGAAGAAAAAAGAACCGGAGACTTCAAGCGATACCATTTCACGCCTGAGAAAAGAGGCTCTTGGTACTAAAAAAGAAATCGAAAAGAAAGAAGCTAAAACTGTATCTGGACCAAAAGATAAATTTAAGATGGAAGAGATTGAGATATTGAATGTTCACCAGTTAAGAAGACTTGCTCGCGATACAGAAGGATTTCCAATACAGGGAAGACAAATATCTATGGCTAACAGGAATGTTTTGATGGATTATTTTAAAAAGCTGATCTGAAAACAATCTTTCCTATTTATATTGATATTAAACTCCACGCAGTGTGGAGTTTTTTTGTTTCATTTTTAATTTATATTTGCATTGTGAAGAAGAATATCCACATAATTATTATTTCACTCTTTTTTTCATTCGTTATTTGGGGATCAATTTCGCTTTCAAAAGATTATTATCTAACGATTGATATTCCTCCGAGGATCATAAACTTTCCACCAAACTATTTAAGTGGAACTAAACTTCCTAAGATATCTGCTAAGATAAGAGGAAATGGCTGGGGATTAATTTCTTTAAATCTTAACTCCGAGATTGAATATTTTATCTCTGCAGGTAATGATACCGGGAAGAAATATATTAATCTTTATAACTCACTTGTAGATAATCAATGGCTTGCTTCCGATATGGAAGTGCTTGAACTTAACCCTGATACTTTATCAATCTATATTGAAAAGGTTACAGAAAAGAAAGTAAAAATCTTACCTGATCTTGATCTTAACTTTAAACCAGGCTATGGGCTTGCCTCGGAAATTTTATTGGATCCCGATTCAACCGAAATTGTCGGGCCGATCAGTCTTCTTCGGAATTTAAATTCCATACAAACAGAAAGAATTGAAATCAGCAAATTGGATTCAAGAAGGTTTGAGATGGCAAAAATTAAAAATATCCATGGAATTACATCTGATGTAAGTGTTGTAACTATTAATCTTGATGTTCAGAAAATTGTTGATAAGAATTTTGACAACCTGCCGATTTCTATTCTTGAAATTCCCGGTGACAGGGAAGTTGTCTTATTACCTAATCGTGTATCAATAGGGGTTCACGGTGGTATCACTATACTTGGAAAACTAAATGAAAATAATTTCAAAGTATACATTTATTACAGAGATGTTGTTTTAGATACTCTTGGAAGTGTAACTCCTTATATAGAAGTACCTCAAAATACTTCTCTTTTTTTTGTAAAACCTGAAAGACTTAGATACATCATTAAAAAATATAATTAAAGATTAACAAATATGTTCATAACTTTTGAAGGAATAGACTTTTGTGGAAAATCTACACAATTAGAATTGCTAAAAAATTATCTTATTAAAGAGAAGAA
>CAYNUV010000259.1:0-5015 GCA_964400245.1 uncultured Ignavibacteriaceae bacterium | reverse complement strand
TTACACGGTAACCGGTTGGAAGAAAAGAATAAATTCCTGCGCCAACCATTCTAATCATTCCCGAACGAAGCATAAGAATGTGGCTGGTTACAGTTGCATCACTCGGTGTTTCTTTAAGTGTAGGTATAAAAGATTTACTGAATCGCATAGCTGATAAAAATTTTAATTAAAGATGTTAAAAATTTAGGTTTTGGTGAAGGTTTAAAAACATTCAACCATTCAATCAATCATTCAAATTGAGTTGTTAAAATAAAGATTTGGATAGGGTTATCAAAACCT
This sequence comes from uncultured Ignavibacteriaceae bacterium, assembly GCA_964400245.1. GTDB lineage: Bacteria > Bacteroidota > Ignavibacteria > Ignavibacteriales > Ignavibacteriaceae > RBG-16-34-14. The sequence continues at coordinate 4,736 of CAYNUV010000259.1, read as the reverse complement.
AATAATCGTTAGAATATTTTGTTGTAAATGCAATTTTAAGCAACTGTATAAGTTCTAAATAATGTGTAAATTCATTTACATTTTCTTTGGTTATATGAAAACACATCACAAAATAATAAATGGAGACAGCAGACAAATATCTGAACTTGTAGACAAGTCAGTGCATTTGGTGATTACTTCCCCTCCATATTGGCAACTGAAGGATTACGGCTCAAAAGATCAAATCGGCTTCCACGACAGTTATGAAAACTATATCAATAATCTTAATCTTGTTTGGAAAGAATGTTATCGGGTTTTGTTTCCTGGCTGCCGACTTTGTGTAAACATTGGGGATCAGTTCGCTCGTTCTGTTTATTATGGACGTTACAAAATAATTCCAATAAGAGAAGAAATAATTAAGTTTTGTGAGAATGCCGGATTTGATTATATGGGTGCAGTTATTTGGCAAAAGGTAACAACTTCGAATACAACAGGTGGTGGTGTTCAAATGGGTTCTTATCCATATCCACGAAATGGAATTCTTAAATTAGATTACGAGTTCATTCTTATTTTCAAAAAACTTGGTGAGGCTCCCAAACCTACAAAAGAACAAAAAGAACTTTCTAAAATGACAGCGGAAGAATGGAATACATTTTTTGCCGGACACTGGAATTTCACGGGAGCTAGACAAGATAATCATATTGCAATGTTTCCGGAAGAACTGCCAAAGCGATTAATTAAAATGTTTTCCTTTGTTGGAGACATAGTGCTTGACCCTTTCGCCGGAAGCGGAACAACAAATCTTGCCGCAAAAAATCTTGGAAGAAATTCTGTCGGCTACGAAATCAATTCAGAATTTATTCCTGTTATTAAACAAAAACTTGGAACTAATCAGGAAGACATTTACGAAACAACCTTTGAATTTCTAAAACAAAAGACTACTTCGGACTTTGAAAAGGAAATTGAAAAGCTCCCATATGTTTTCAAAGATCCGCATAAGTTTGATAAAAAAGTTGATCCTAAAAAATTACAATTCGGTTCTAAGATTGACAAAAACGGAAGTATAAAACGAGAAGAATTATTTACAGTTAAAGAGATTATTAGCCCAGAAAAAATTCGTTTAAATAATGATTTAACTATAAGGCTTATTGGTATTAAAGAAGATAAATCTGTAAATGGCGAAGCAACTAAATTCCTTACTGAAAAAATTAAAGGGAAAAGAGTTTTTCTAAAATTTGACAATCAAAAATACGATACTGAAAATAATTTGCTTTGTTATCTCTATCTCGAAAATAAAACCTTTATCAATGCTCATTTAGTTAAAAATGGATTAGTTCAAGTAGATAACTACGTTGATTTTAAATACAAAGAAAAATTTATCAATCTATTGGAGAAAAACGATGCCAAATAATTTTACTCAACAACAAAGGCAAGATCTTTTAGCGTCACTAGGTCAAGGTCGACAAAACGCTATTGGAGCTGAAGTTTTAGCTCAAACTCTTGGATACCCAACTGGAGGAAATCAAGTCCAATTAAGGGGTTTAATTAAGGAATGCATTGAGGTAGATGGAGACCTGATTGGTGCTGCTACAGGTCAACCTGCGGGTTTTTTTATCATTACAAATGTTAATGAATTGGAAATCTATCTCGACAGTTTGGAGAACAGAACTCGAAGCGATAATGAAAGAAGAACAGCTTTGCTTAATAACTGGAACAATAATCCTAATACACCAAATACAAATAAACAAGTACTTAATGTCCAATAATGGCTAAAGAATGGATTCTCAATTCGGTTATGAACCGCTTCCAACTCAATTTCAAAAGAAATGTTGGACCAACTTCCGAATCAATTAGAAAATGCTCGCCAAAAAGTATTAATGAATGGAAAGAATATTATTTTGGGAAGGTAAAACCAAAAGAACACATCATTGAACTAGGCAAAAAACTTTATACCAAAATCACAGAAGTAATTCAATCTGAAGTTGCAGAAGTTACGGAACAGGATTGTATTGACTATATGATACAACTTGTAATTGACCGTACTTACGATGGCTATGTAACCGAAATACAAACTGTATATGGACAACTTCAAGAAATTCTGGCAGTAAAAATTGAAGCAGCACCTGACGAATGGGATAGATTATTTAATGTGGACTTTTTTATTAAAATTGGTGAGAAATATATAGGATTACAAATAAAACCAATAAACAGTGGAATACAACTGCCTGAAATCTTTAAGGAATATACTTTACAAGCGGAATCACATAAAAAGTTTACGGAAGTATTTGGAGGAAAAGTTTTTTATTTATTTTCTGAAAAAGTCGGAGATAGAAAAGAAATTAAAAACAAAGAAGTTATTGATGAAATAAAAGAAGAAATTAAAAGACTAGGAAATTATTTATATTAAACTAACCGACTTTAGATAACTTTTTAACCTCCCTTTTTATCCTGCCTTTTAATTTATCCTTCTCGATTTCTAAATTATATTTCATCTGCAGGTTAAGCCAAAATCTTTCAGATAATCCAAAATACTCAGATAAGCGTAAAGCTGTATCAGCGGTAATTGATCTTTTACCTAAAACAATTTCATTTATCCTTCTCACCGGAACATTTATATCTTTTGCCAGACGATACTGGCTTATTTCCATAGGAACCAGGAATTCTTCAAGCAAAATCTCTCCCGGATGAACCGGCTCTATTTTTCTACTCATAATTTTATCCTTTATGATAATCTATAATTTCAACTTCATAAGCGTTATTATCTTTCCAGCTAAATATGATTCTCCATTGATCATTTATTCTGATACTGTGTTTCCCGGATAAATCTCCTGACAATTTTTCAAGCCTGTTGCGGGAGGAACTCTTAAATCATCTAATCTTTCTGCAGCCTCAATCATAAGTAATTTTCTGTAAGCGTTTTTAATAATGGTTGAAGGTATTCCTTTTACAAACTGACGACTAAATATTTGTTCAGTTGATTTATCAGCAAAAGTTTTTATCATTAAATATTATAATAACGCTTCCCGTTATTAGATTCAAGATAGAAGAAAATTATATTATATTTATAGTCAAATCTCTAAAGGAGTAGTCGCATGCAATCAATACTATCTGCAGAAAAAATTCCTGGTCTCGCTGATTTAGGCAACGTTGTTCCAGAGGGATATAAATATTACAGGAAAATATTTACTCCCGGAAAGCTTCTTAACCTGCCGGGCGCTTCTCTTAAATGGTATGATCTTTACCAGTCTGATATAAAGATTACACAGGAACAGGTTTTGGAAGCAAAAACATTCTTAAAGTCGGAAGCAGAAACCGGCAGACTGAAGCTTGAGGGTGAGCTTGGTTTTGTAATACTTCACAGGGCAGGCGATTACCTGCTTCTCCTTGTATCAACGTGGAGAAAAACAAACGAAATATGGGAATCTATTTTTTGGAAAAAAGCCGGACAGGCAGAAAGCTACACTTCTCTTAAATTCAAAGACGATCATAAAGGAACTTATTGCGTTTGGGAACTTGGTGCTGTATGGCATGAGCGTAATGCATGGGTACGATTCATTCAATCCAACCGTGATGAAAAGGCAAAGCTGGAATACTTAAATGATCTGTTTGAGGGAGAAGTTTAAAGGCTTTAAATTGAGCTTAAGAATCAGAAATAGTTTGAGAAATGCACTTCTACCTACTGCTTAAAGATTTTGCTTATAACCTTTAATATAAAATAGTACATAAAAGAACACGCAAGGTCTTAAATTTTTCACCTAACTTATAATATAAAGAATAGCGATACCAGATTTTTTTTCTTAATTTTAAATAAATTATAATAATTACTTAGTCCAAGGATAAAATGACAGACGATAAAAATAATATCTCAAGATTTGAAGTAATAAAATCTATCGAAGGATTTGTTGAAGAGAATTTATCATCATTATTAAAACCAGTTGATGAAAGCTGGCAACCAAATGATTTTTTGCCCGACATGACAATAGATAGCTGGAAAGATGACCTCGTTGAGTTTCGTGAAAGAGCTAAAGAAATTCCCGATGAGCTTCTTGTAGTTTTGGTCGGAGATATGGTAACGGAAGAAGCTTTGCCTTCTTATCAAACCTGGTTGAATAAACTGGAAGGAATTACAGATGTAACAGGTGCAAGCGGTTCTGCCTGGGCTAAATGGAGCAGAGGCTGGACTTCGGAAGAAAACAGGCATGGTGATCTCTTAAATAAATATCTTTATTTATCCGGCAGAGTAGATATGCATGCCGTTGAAGTTACGGTTCATCATTTAATTAATAACGGTTTTGATCCCCGGACAGGAAATGATCCCTATTTGGGTTTCATCTACACTTCTTTCCAGGAAAGAGCAACAAAAATTTCCCATTCAAATGTCGGCAGGCTTGCAAAAAAATCGGGTGAGACTTTACTTCATAAAATATGCGGTACCATTGCAGGCGATGAAGCAAGACATGAAAGAGCCTACAAGTTATTTATGACAAAAGTCTTTGAAGCTGATCCGGTCCATGCTGTTCTGTCATTTGCTAAAATGATGAAACTAAGAGTTACAATGCCTGCACATATGATGTCTGACGGTAAGGATAGAAATTTATTTACAAAATTTTCTAACGTTGCGCAGAGGTTAGAGGTTTATACAGTAAGAGATTATGCAGGAATAATAAATAATCTCGTGGAAGGATGGGATGTATCTGCAATTAAAGGATTATCGGATGTTGCAGCAAAAGCACAGGATTATCTCTGTACACTATCTG
>CAYNUV010000258.1:0-5020 GCA_964400245.1 uncultured Ignavibacteriaceae bacterium | reverse complement strand
GGATCGTTTAATGGAAGAGACCTTTATCTTAATTATGATTTTGATCCTGATATATATGGCGATAACGATCAACTACCTGCAGAACTTAGAACAGATGAATATTCGCTTCCAACAATTTTTCGAGCGGGGCTATCATATACATTAACCTTTTCTGAAGATTATAAATTGCTTGTTGCTGCAGATGCAATTCATCCAAACGATAATTCCGAAAGTATAAATCTTGGTGGTGAACTCAACTTAATGAATTATGTTTTGCTTCGAGGAGGTTACAGAAATGTATTTTTGCCTGAAGCTGAAGGTGGCTTAGTACTTGGAGCCGGAGTTAAAACTGAAATTGCTTCAGCGTACAGCATACGTTTTGATTATGCTTATGCAGATTACGGAAGATTAGCTGAAGCGCACAGGTTAACAATAAGCTTAGGTTTCTATTAATCATTTAATCATTTTAAAATAAAATAGAATGAAGATCAAAATTTTTTTTCTTTTATTTGTACTTCTTTCATTTCTGAATTGCCAGGAACAGAATAAAAGTAGTAAAATAACATTTTCAGGACAAGGGAAAATAAATTATCAACTATCTTCTGATGAATCATCTTTCCTCGATTCTCTGCAGTATAATTCTTTCCTGTTCTTTTTAAATGAAATAAATCCTGATCTTGGACTTGTAAAAGACCGTACTGCTGAATGGGCTGCTGCAAGTATTGCTGCAATTGGTTTTGCTATTCCTGCTTATGTAATTGGTGCAGAAAGGAAATGGCTTACACGGGAAAAAGCTGCAGAGATGACACTTAGAATTTTAAAGTTCTTTTATAACTCTGAACAGAGCGATAATACTGCAGCAACCGGCTATAAAGGTTTTTATTATCACTTTCTTGATATGAAAACCGGGAAGCGAACATGGAATTCTGAGCTATCAACAATTGATACAGGACTTTTAATTGCTGGGATAATTTTCGCAAGACAATATTATAACTTGGATAATAATGTTGAAAAAGAAATAAGAGATTATGCAGCTAAACTTGTTGAGAGGCTTGATTGGGATTTTTTCATAATAAAAGAAAAAGGGAAGTATGAAAATTCAATCTGTATGGGCTGGTATCCTGAAAGAGGATTCCACAATATGGGTTGGAAAGGTTACAATGAAGCAATCATTCTTTATATAATTGCCGCAGGCTGTGATATTAAAGATGCAGAAAGTTCGTTCAATAGCTGGGTAGATTCATACAATTGGGACACACCTTACGAGGGTTTTTCTCATGTTGTTTTTCCTCCTCTTTTTGGTCATCAATATTCTCATATGTTTGTTGATTTCAGAAACTTACCTGATGATTATATGAGAAACAAAGGAATAGACTATTTTGAAAATTCCCGGAGAGCAGCTTATATTCAGAGGCAATATGCAATTGATAATCCAATGAATTGGGCTGGGTATGATTCACTCTGCTGGGGATTAACGGCTTGCGATGGTCCCGGTGAATCATTCAACAAAAATGGAATGAAATTTTTAAGTTATGCAGGAAGAGGAACAAGTGGTCCTGAGCTTGTTTATTTTGATGATGGGACAATTGCTCCTACTGCTGCTGCAGGTTCAATAGTGTTTTCACCTGAGATAGTGATTCCAACCCTTATGAATATTCATAAAAAATACAGCAATAAAGGCTTGTGGGGGACTTATGGATTTTATGATTCTTTTAATCCAACTCTTAACTGGTTTAATTCAGATTATATCGGGATAGATCAGGGACCAATCGTAATAATGATTGAAAACTTCAGAACAGGATTAGTGTGGGAATATTTTATGAAAGATCCTGTTATTCAGAAAGGATTGAACAGGCTTGGATTTAAGAAACTCAATAAGTGATATGGGAAAATCCATCCTTATAATTCTGCTATTAACCTTTATAAATTCATTTCAAATTTTTTCCCAGCAAATTCTTCTTGATGATTTTGAATCAACTGAAGGATGGAAGATTTACAAGTCTGATGGCGTTGATGCGAGTATCTCTCTTACTGAAGGTTTGTATGGTAAATCTATAAAGTTTGATTTTGATTTTACAAAAGGATCGGGTTATGGAGGAATCCAGAAACTTATTCCTTTAGATCTTCCCGAAAATTATAAATTCACTTTTTTCCTTAAAGCAGAATCACCGAATAACAATCTTGAATTTAAACTACTTGATAAATCGGGTGACAATGTGTGGTGGGTTAACAACCGCAATTATGAATTTCCTAATGAATGGATAAAGATCACAGTAAAGAAAAAACACATTGATTTTGCATGGGGACCAACTGAAGATAAAAATCTTAAATCAATTGAAAAGTTAGAATTTACAATCGCATCATTTAGTGGAGGGAAAGGTTCTGTTTATATAGATGAATTGAGATTTGAACAAATACCACCTGAAGGATTACCTCCGAAAGCGCCAATTCTTTTTTCTTCAAATAATTCTGATCAGTTTCTTCACAACCTAATTGATGGCGATATTAAAACTGCATGGCAAAGTAGTAAGAATGATTCAGATTTTATCCTGATTGATTTTCAGCAAGCAAGAGAGTTTGGCGGATTTATAATTGATTGGAATGAAAGATCATTCCCGGAATCTTTCGATATTTCTTTTTCTGATGATGGGAAAAGCTGGTTAAAGATTTTGAGTTTGAATAATATATCAGGGCAAAGAAGTTATGTAAGATTAAAAGAAGCAGAAACAAGATTTGCTAAAATTGTTTTACACAACAGTAATAATCAAAAAGGTTTTGAAATCTATGAGTTAAAAATTCTTGATCCTGGTTATTCTTCAGATCTTAACAGGTTCTTAATAAATATTGCTAAGGATTTTCCACGCGGATATTTTCCAAGGTATTTTTATGAAGAAGCTTCGTACTGGAATGTTATTGGCGTAAACGGTGATGTCAGGGAAGCTTTAATAAATGAAGATGGAATGATAGAAGTGGATAAAGCAAGATTTTCCATCGAACCTATGCTTTATATTAATCATGTACCTATAACCTGGAATGATGTTGAAAAGGAAAATTCACTGGAAGAAAATTATCTTCCAATACCAATAGTTAATTGGGAAAAAGATGATTTGACACTTGAGATAAAATCTTTTGCAGAAGGCGAAGCAAACAAAAGCTCTGTTCTTTATTCAATCTATAAAATAAAAAATAACGGTAGTAAACAAGCTGAAGGAAAAATTTTACTTTTAATAAAGCCTTTCCAGGTTAACCCGTATTATCAGTGGCTCAATTTAACAGGAGGTGTATCTGCAGTTTCAAAAATTAAGATTAAGAACAATTTCTTGTTTGTGGATGATAATAAAGTAATTTATTCACCGGTTAAATTTGATTCTGCTTTTGTTTTCAGGTTTGCAGATGGAAATATATTAAAGCTGTTAACAGATGATAAAGGCAGTCTTAATAGCGAAGTTGAAGATCAATTCAAATTGGCGAATGGAGTTTTAGTTTATGATTATATATTGAAACCGGGAGAAGAAAAGCTTGTTTATTTAGCAATTCCTTTTTATGAAGCAAATACTCTTCAGGAAAATTTAGATGAAGGAATGATTGAGCAAAAACTAAAGGAGACAATTGATTTCTGGAAATCAAAAATAAACCATGTAAAATTTAATCTTCCTGAATCAGCAGATAAAATAATTAATACTTACAAATCCAATCTTGCCTACATTTTGATAAACCGCGATAAATTTGGAATACAACCAGGTTCAAGATCTTACGAGAGATCATGGATTAGAGATGGTTCGTTAACGTCATCTGCATTATTAAAAGCCGGAATTGTTGAAGAAGTAAGAGAGTTTATTAATTGGTATTCTGAATACCAGTATGAAAATGGAAAAATACCTTGTGTTGTTGATTCCCGCGGTCCTGATCCTGTTCCCGAACACGATAGCCACGGTGAGATGATTTATTTGATTCGTGAGTATTGCAGCTTCACAAAAGACACAACTTTCTTAAGATCAAAAAATGAAAATGTAAAGAAAGCTTTCGAGTTTATTGAATCTTTAATTGCAGAAAGATCGATTGATCATTATAAAAATGGGAATGATAGTGTTAGAGCTTATTATGGTATAATGCCGGAATCAATCAGTCACGAAGGTTATTCTGCAAAACCAATGCACTCGTATTGGGATAATTTTTTTACAATGAAGGGATTAAAAGACGCAACTGAGATTCAAAAAATTCTTGGTGAAAAAGAATCTTATGAAAGAATAAAAAAAATTAGAGATACTTTTAAGGAAAATCTTTACAATTCACTTAAGCTTGCAATGAAGAAACGAAAGATTGATTACATCCCCGGTTGTGTTGAGCTTGGTGACTTTGACGCAACGTCAACCACAATTGCTCTTACTCCTTGTAACGAATTGAGCAACTTACCCAAACCGCAAGTCTATAATACTTTTGATAAGTATTATGAATATTTTAAAAACAGAAGAGAAAATAAAACTGATTGGGTGAACTACACACCGTATGAAAATCGGTTGATTGGCTCATTCATCTTATTAGATCAACCGGAACATGCACACGAATTGATAGAATTCTTTTTGGATGATCAGCGACCGGATGGATGGAATCATTGGGCTGAAGTTGTTTGGAAGGATGAACGCATTCCAAGATTTATCGGAGATATGCCTCACACCTGGGTTGGTTCAGATTTTATTAATGCTGTTCGTGCAATGTTTGTTTATGAAAATGATTATGATTCATCTCTCGTAATTGGTGCCGGTCTATATAAGGATTGGACAGATGCAAAAGATGGAATGTCAGTTGAAAATCTTCCTACTTATTATGGAGAGTTGAATTATTCAATCAGGAAAGATAAAAACATTTATACAGTTGAACTTTATGGTGATATTGTTCTCCCCTCAGGAGGCATCATTCTAAAAAATTTTAATGAATCTAAAATGCCCAAAAAGGTTTTAGTAAATGAAAAGGAAATAAAGAATTTTTCAGAAAATAAAATAATAGTTGAGTTTCCGGCAACAGTAAAAATATTTTATTAAAA
>CAYNUV010000257.1:0-5027 GCA_964400245.1 uncultured Ignavibacteriaceae bacterium | reverse complement strand
TCCTCCATCAGCATTAATAATTCCGCCAGAGATCCACTCTGCTCCATCCAAACATAATAATGAAATTACTTTAGCAATGTCTTCAGGAGTTGTTAATCTGTTCCGCGGATTTTTTCTTTGAGCGACCTGCATCATTGGTTCATTACCAGGAATTTTTCTTAAAGCAGGAGTATTAGTAACTCCGGCCATTATTGAATTCACAGCAATTTCTAATGGACCCAACTCATAAGCAAGCTGCCTTATATGTGATTGTAATGTAGCTTTTGCAGCTGACACTGCACCGTAAGCAGGTATAACTGAATGTCCACCTGAACTTGTCATCCCAAAAATTCTTGCTTTTGTTGTCAGAAGATCATTGGCAACTAAATCCTGGGTCCAGTAAACAAGTGAATGAGCCATCACGTCCATAGTCATTTCCATTTGGGCTTTTGTAAGTGGCTGCGGATCTCCAAGCTTTGTAAACGCTTTTAATGTTCCGAATGCAAGTGAATGAAGAAGCACTTTTATAATGGGTCCTCCACTTGAAAGACTTTTTATTTCACTTATTATCTCAGCCCGTTTTTTATCATCGGCAGCATTTACATTAAAAAATTTTGCTTTAACTTTTTGTGCTTCAATTTGTTTTATGATTCTTTCAACATTTGGTAAAGTTGCCTGCCTGTCTAAGTGAACACCAAGAATATTGTATCCATCTTCAGCAAGCTTTAATGACACTGCTTCACCAAAACCGGAGGAGGCTCCAAGAATAAGTGCCCAGTAATTTTTATTTTTTTCTTTCATTATAAATCAGGTAATCTTAAAATTTCAGGGATAAATTATACAAAATAGGCAGTCTTTATACAAATAAAACAGCTTATCTTTTATTATAAAGAATCAGTGATTCTTCACCCAAAGCCTGTTGCATATCACTAATAAACTCGTTGGATACATTAACTCTTAATTCATGCAAAGAAAACTTTCTTGGAATTGATCCATTGTTTGCGAGAGAAATAAAAACAGGAATATTTCCTTTATGTTTTTCAAGAATTTTTTTAATGTCATAAATTTTTTCGGGTGAATGTTTTTCTTTATCTAAATTTATTTTGATGCTTTCGGTATATATTACTCTTGCTTCTTCAATAGGCATTACTTTTTCTATATGAATTTTAATTGCATCTCCGCTGCTTTCAGGTCTACCCACAATAAAAACACACTCTTCTTCTTTAACATATTTTTCAAACTGTTTATATGTATCTGAAAACATTAAAGCTTCGCACGATCCTGAAAAATCATCCAGTGTAAAGAATGCCATCGTTCCACCCTTTTTATCAATCTTTGTTTTAACAGAAGTAATAACTCCACATGCTTTTACTACTTCAGTTTCTTCAAGCAGTTCTGTTTCACCAAGATAAACTGTAGCAAAAGATTTATAATCAACTTCATATTTACTTAATGGATGACCTGTTACATAAAAGCCGGTAACTTCTCTTTCCTTTGCAAGTCTTTCTTTCGACCCCCATGGCTGGAGATTGGGTAATAACGGTTCTGAAACTTTAAAGTCTTCAGCCATTCCACCAAATAAACTGTTTTCGGCAGAAAGTTTGGAGTTCTGGAATTTTGATCCGAAGTCAAGGGCTTGTTCTATTACAGAAAAAAGTTTTGCCCTGTATTTATTAATTGAATCGAAGGCTCCGGAAAGAACCAAACTTTCAAGCGTTCTTTTATTCACAATTCTGGTATCAACGTTTGCGCAAAAATCAAAAATGCTCTTATAATTTTTTCCAAGATTTTTCCTGCTTCTCATAATTTCTTCAACTGCATTTTTTCCTACATTTTTAATTGCAGACATTCCGAATCTTATTCTTCCTTCTTCATCAACATCAAAATCAACTGATGGATTATTAACATCAGCAGGAATAATTTCTACTTTTAGTTTCCTGCAATCTTCCAGGAAAGCAGAAACTTTATTCGGATTGCCAAATTCATTTGTAAGGTTTGCTGCAAGAAACTCCGATGTATAATGAGCTTTAAGATAAGCTGTTTGATAAGCAATATAACTATAGGCAACCGAATGACTTTTATTAAAACCGTAATTAGCAAACTTGTTTATTGTTTCAAAAATATCCTCTGCCGCTTTTTTAGGAATATTATTTTTAATTGCACCTTCAACAAAAATTACTTTTTGGTTCCCCATTTCCTTTAAATCTTTCTTGCCCATAGCTCTTCTTAAAATATCTGCCTCGGCAAGAGTCATTCCTGCAACTTTATTTGCAATCTGAATTACTTGTTCCTGGTAAACTATAATTCCGTAAGTTTCCTTAAGCAATGGTTCAAGAATTGGGTGAAGGTAAACAACTTGTTTTCTGCCAAACTTCCTGTCAATAAAATCATCAATAAAATCCATAGGACCCGGACGGTAAAGTGCATTCATAGCAGAAAGATCACTCAGGCTTGAAGGCTTAAGCTTCTTCAGGTATTCTTTCATCGGGGAAGATTCAAATTGGAACACGCCGGTTGTTTGTCCTTTGGAAAACAACTGGAAAGTTTTTTCATCATTTAAAGGAACTTCATCAATATTAATTTTTATGTTTCTTCTTTTTTCGATTAAAACAATTGTATCGCGAATGATTGTTAAAGTTCTTAGCCCCAGAAAATCCATCTTCAGTAAACCGGCACTTTCAATCTCCTTCATATTGTATTGAGTTACAATATCATTCTGCTGAACTGCCGTTGCCAAAGGAACATAATCACTCACATCATTTGGAGTAATGACAACACCCGCAGCATGCTTTGAAGCATTCCTGTTCATTCCTTCAAGAACTTTTGCATACTTAATTAAATTTTGAATCTGCTCATCTTCCGAATCTTTTACCCATTTAAGTTCAGGAACTTCTGCAAGTGCCTGGTCAATCGAAAAAACTTTACCAAACTTTGATGGAATAAACTTCGTGATTTTATTTACGGTTGGTATCGGGATCTTCAACACTCTTGCAACATCTCTTATAACTGCTTTAGAAGACAGACGATTGAAAGTTATTATCTGGCTTACACAATTGCTTCCATACTTGTTCTTTACATATTCTATTACATCACCGCGTTTGTCATCGGCAAAGTCAACGTCAATATCGGGCATTGATTTTCTTGCCGGATTAAGGAAACGCTCGAAGAGAAGATTATATTCAAGAGGATTTATGTTTGTAATTCCCAAAACATAAGAAACCAAACTTCCTGCTACACTTCCTCTGCCGGGTCCAACAGGTATGTTCATCTGTTTAGCAGAGTTGATAAAATCCTGTACTACAAGAAAGTATCCGGCAAATCCCATGTCTTTAATAGAGTTAAGTTCAAACTCAAGACGTTCTTTTAATTCAGTAGTAGGATCAGGAAATTTATTTCCAAAACCTTTCCTGGTAAGAAGATCAAAATATTCTTCTGCATTTTTTGCTTTAGAATTTTCAGGAATCGGGAATTGCGGGAAATGATGTCCTTCAAAATCAAGCTTAACATCTATCTTCGAATCTATCTCAAGAGTATTTTCAATTGCACCCTTAAAATTCCTGAAGAGTTTTTTCATCTGTTCCTGGGATTTAAAATAAATCTCCTTCGTACCATATCTTAATTCCCTGTAATCATTTCCATTTTTGTCGGATAATAAAAGAAGAATGTTGTGAGGAATATTGTGTTCTTGTTCGATGTAATGGCAATCGTTTGTTGCAACTAATTTTATTCCAAGCTCTTTGGATAATTTTGGCATTCCCTCAAGAACAGGTTTCTCTATATCCATATTATGATCCTGAACTTCGAGATAGAAATCATCACCAAAAATTTCTTTATAAGTTATTGCTACTTCTTTAGCTTTATTATAATCATTATTAATGAGAGGAACAGAAACAATTCCGCCGGCGCAGGCAGTAGTACAAATTAATCCTTCATGGTATTTTCTAAGAAGCTCAAGATCAATTCTTGGTTTGTAGTAGTAGCCCTCGGTATGCCCAAGTGTTGAAAGCTTTGTTAGATTTTTATAACCCTGTTTATTCTTTGCAAGAAGTATAAGATGATTATAATGTTTTGATTTTTTCCTGCCGTTAGTATCTTCAGCTTTACCTCTTTCAAATCTGCTTCCTTCTTTAACAATGTAGGCTTCCATTCCAATAATAGGTTTAATACCTTCTTTAACAGCAATGCGATAGAACTCTGCAATTCCGTACATAACACCATGATCTGTAAGAGCAACAGCATGCATATTATTTTTTTTTGCAGCAGCTACAAGAGATTCAATAGTGCAAGCTGCATCCTGCAAGCTATAATGTGAATGATTATGGAGATGAATGAAATCTGACATGTAAAACTCTAAAAATTGCTATTTATATTGTGGATTCCGGATTATTTAGTGCAAGAGCAAGTTTAAGTGTAAGAAAATTTTTTGAACTCAAATTTATTCTTGAACTTAAAAATTATTTTTGTACTCCGAAACCACTGCCTTTAATTCAATAAAGAATCATTAAAAAATTCAAAACTGCTTCATTCCTTGGACTTACTCTTGAACTCAACTCTTTCCTGTATGTCCGAAGCCGCCGTTTCCTCTCTGGCTTTCTTCAAGCCCAATTGAAAGAAGCAACTCTGCTTTATAAACTTTTGAAACGATAAGTTGGGCTATTCTATCGCCGCGTAAAATTATAAATTCTTCTTTGCTGAAATTCATCATAATAATTTTAATCTCTCCCCTGTAATCAGAATCAATCGTTCCCGGTGAATTCAAAATTGAAATTCCATGATTAGCAGCAAGACCGCTTCTTGGCCTTACCTGTATTTCAAATCCTTCAGGAATTTCAACAGATAAATTTGTAGGAACTAATCTTATTTCACCGGCAGGAATTATTGTTTCTTCAGCAGCTCTAACATCAAGCCCGGAGCTTCCTGAAGTTGAATATGACGGGAGAGGTATATCATTAAAATTTTCATCAAGTCTTTTAATCCTAATCTGAACTTTCTCTTGCATTCTTATAAAGTCAATTCTTTCGCGATTTAATTTTGTTAATTAAAAATTT
>CAYNUV010000256.1:0-5041 GCA_964400245.1 uncultured Ignavibacteriaceae bacterium | reverse complement strand
GTCTGTTGGAATTTTCGCATCTGCCTGCCAGATATTTGAAACAGGAATTGAAAGATATTCTGCAAAACAGCCGGGACGGTTAACTCCTACTCCTTTTGTGTTTGGGCAAAGATGCCTTCTTCCGGCACGGCAATTCCTGCAGTGTCCGCAAACGATATGACCTTCTCCGCTTACAAGCTCACCAATTTTAACATCCTGAACATTGCTTCCTATTGCTTCGATTGTTCCGACGTACTCATGCCCTGTAACCATAGGAACCGGGATTGTTTTCTTTGCCCAATCATCCCAGTTATAAATATGAATATCCGTCCCGCAAATAGAAGTTTTTTTGATTTTTATTAGAACATTATTAATCCCAATTTCCGGAACAGGAACTTCATCCATCCAAATTCCCGGCTTAGCATACTTTTTTACAAGAGCTTTCATTTTTTTCCCTGCAAAGCGGGATTTCGTTTCACTCAACATTTTCAAATTCCTTTTGAGGTAGATAGTTCAATAATAAAGAATATATATTTAATCATTCGTAGCTTTAAAATTAGAGATAAGGGGAACAAAGGACAAACGAGAAATGATAGGGAAAAATATAATAATCCAGTGATGTTCTGAGATTGATCTTCAGCTTAAACAAATTAATGAAAGTTAAAGAACAAGAGTAAGTTCAAGAATAAATATTTTCAGATTATAGATAAAAGTGCAGAATCAATTGCTATAAGATTTCCCGAATTTGCTTTGCAAGAATGAACTTTATCTTCAAACCATTTTTCATTAATGCTATTTTCGATAGCGGTTTTTTTCAACCATTCTATTTCACCCTGATCAGCCTGGTTATCGGAATAAACAAGTTTTAAACCATCAATAACAAATGATTCGGCAATTTTTTTATCGGAGAATTTTATCGGTTCTTCAACTATATATTTATTTGCAAGGAGGTTTTGAATGGTCTCTTCATAAAAGTCATTTGCAAATCCAAGTTTTTCTGCAATACTTTTTATAATTTTTTTCTCAGGTTCTGTTAGTTGTTTATCTTTGCGTGCGGTTATTAAAAGTCCCTTTAAGTAGTTGCTTTTATCAATAACAGGTATGTTCATCAAATGTTTCCGAATAGTTAATCGAATAAGTAATCAATTTTGTTTAATGTTAAAGTACGAAAGTCTGTGTAAAGAAAAAGTCAATAATTTTTTCTTTATGAAAAAAATATCAGAAATATTCTTTGCTGTATTCATCTTATTTGCAAATTCGTTTTCACAAACCACAACTAATGATGAATGGCAAACATACTTTGAAAAATCAGGTTATCTTGAAACTCCGCGTTATGATGAAACGATGGAATATTTCAGCAAACATCGTAACACAGATTAGTAATCTGTGTTACGGTTAATTAAAAATTCTCACCCAAATTAATTGTAAATTATTCCCACTTTTTAAAGCATTTTAATATGGAGATTCAAAATGGAATTCCGCATTGAAACCGACAGCATGGGACAAATTAAAGTTCCGAAAGATAAATATTACGGTGCACAAACTGCCCGTTCATTAATGAATTTTAAAATAGGTGGAGATAAATTCCCTCGCGAGATGATTCGCGCACTTGGCATTTTAAAGAAAGCTGCTGCACTTACAAATAAAGAACTTGGAATACTTCCGGCAGAAAAAGCAGAATTGATTATCCAAGCTGCAGACGAAGTGATTGATGGAAAGCTTGATGAACATTTTCCTCTTGTTATCTGGCAAACAGGAAGCGGCACACAGACTAATATGAATGCCAATGAAGTAATCTCAAACAGGGCGATTGAAATTTCCGGCGGAGTTTTAGGAAGTAAAAAACCAATTCATCCAAATGATGATGTGAATAAGGCACAATCATCAAATGATACTTTCCCGACTGCAATGCACATTGCTGCTGTTGAAGAAATTCACAGAAGGCTTATACCAATGGTTACTAAGCTTCGTGATGCTCTTGAAAAAAAATCTGTAGAGTATAAATCAATTATAAAAATTGGCAGAACTCATTTAATGGATGCAACTCCATTAACTCTTGGACAGGAATTCTCCGGTTATGTTCAGCAGTTAACAAATGGTTTGGAAAGAATTAATGGTGCGCTGCCAAGACTTTATGAGCTTGCCCTGGGCGGAACTGCAGTTGGAACCGGACTTAACACTCATCCTGCATTTGCTCTTAAAGCAGCAGAGAAAATTTCTGAACTAACCGGCAAGCCTTATGTCTCTGCGAGAAATAAATTTGAAGCTCTGGCTACTCACGATGCATTGGTAGAACTGCATGGAGCTCTGAAAACATTAGCTGTATCTTTAATGAAAATTGCAAATGATATTCGCTGGCTTGGTTCGGGACCGCGCTGCGGTTTAGGTGAACTTCATCTTCCTGAAAATGAACCGGGGAGTTCTATAATGCCGGGTAAAGTTAATCCAACACAATCTGAAGCAATGACAATGGTTTGCACACAGGTTTTCGGAAATGATGTTGCCGTTAACTTTGGCGGTGCAAGTGGAAACTTTGAACTTAATGTTTTTAAGCCGGTTATAATTTTTAATGTACTTAATTCAATAAGACTTCTCTCCGATGCCTGCGAAAGCTTTACCGATAATTGTATTGTTGGAATTGAAGCAAATGAAAATAATATAAAGAAGCATCTTGAAAATTCTTTAATGCTGGTTACTGCACTAAATCCTCATATCGGTTATGATAATGCAGCAAAGGTTGCAAAGAAAGCACACCAGGAAAATAAAACTTTGAAAGAAGCAGCAATTGAACTTGGTTTATTAACAGCAGAAAAGTTTGATGAAGTTGTAAGACATGAAAAAATGATAGGACCTTCTGCTAAATAATTTTAAAATGAATTGCAGATAAAATTTTGTGTCACTTATTTCATTTACGGAATCAGTCTTCGACAGGCTGAGACTGACAACTCACAACAAAAATTAATTATATATCTTTGAACTGGAACGGAATAGTTTCTCTTTTAATTTTCTTCTTTGAGTTTTTACTGCTGATTACTCTCTTAATCTTTTCTGAAAAGAATAAGATTAACCGGGTTGTTTATTTTATAATTGCTTTACTTACCGTTTACCAGGGATTAGAATATTTTATTTGCGGAGTTGGAATTGATTCATCTCTTATAGCTTATCTTGCTTTTGTTGATATATTTTTTCTACCGCTGTTAAATCTTCTTCTAATCTTCGCTATCATTAATTTTGATTTTAAATTAAAATATCTTCTTTTCATTCCCGCCATTTTCTTCACGGTTTATTATCTTTTAATTGTAGAACAATTTGCTGTTGTACAATGCACCGTTCTTTATGCAACATATAATTATCCATTTGGCGATCTTTATGGTTTCTTCTACTATATGCCTATTCTGCTTTCTTTTATAATTTTGTTAAAGAAAAAAAATACGATTGATAAAAAGCAGTTTGTAAGATTAGTAATCGCTTTTCTTTTTATAATTCTTCCAGTCATAACCGGGTTCATACTTCTTTATATGAATTTACCTGGGCTCATTCAAAGCATGGAGAGTTTGTTGTGTAAATTTGCTTTTGGTTATGCTGTTGCATTGAGTATCTTTAGTTTTAACAACAAGCAAAAAAATAAATGAACGAGGTTATCCTCAATATTTATTTGATTATTAATGATGGGAAAGTTGTAGAATTCCGTGTAGTTGCTTATGAAAAAGAAGGCGGTGATGACAGGAAAATTGAATTTCTTAAAAGCAAAGCTGTTGAGGATTTTGAAAAAGCTTACCGCTTTAACGCACCAAGCGATAAAAAGGGTAATTTTATGCCTTACAGAAAATTTGCAAAGCTCGAAAACAGGGGAAAACAGTTTGAATTGTTTGAAGAAATATTTACAAACTTTAAAGTACCCGATAATCCTTTGATTTGTGTAACTCCAGTGCTTGATGGAAAAATTTTAGCAGGTTAGATTTTATGAAACTGTTTGGAATAATAATTGTTTTTATTTCCTGCCAGTTATTAACTCATAATTCAGAAGGAATAAAATTGCTTAGAACGCATCATCTTACACAAAAACATTTAGAGTATCTGAAAAAGCTCGATGAGCTGGATAAAAATTACTCGGATAAAAAGCTCGGTTCATTTGTAAAAGATGGAAAAACATTCTTCAGGTTATTTGCACCAGGTGCTGAGAAAGTTTTACTTGCAACTTTTAATCAACCGGAAGATACAAGCAGTGCTGAATATGAAATGATTAAAGATGATAATGGGGTTTGGGAAGTTGTTCTTGAAGGAGAAAATTATGGAATCTTTTATGGATACCTGGTAAAACATCATGGAAAAAAACTTGATCAGAATGTAATCTGCGTTGATCCTTATGCAAAAGCTGTTGCTTCATTTAATAATTATGGAAGTCCGAGAAGAGCAATTGTTGTAAAAGAAAATAATTACGATTGGGAAGGGGACGAGTGGATTCAAAGAGATTGGAGAGACCTGGTTATTTATGAGATGCACATTCGTGATATGACAATGCATCATTCATCCGGTGTGAAACAGCCCGGAACTTACCAGGGACTTACTGAAGAAAATCGGCAGGGAGGAATAAATTATGTTTACAGTCTGGGGGTAAATATGGTTGAACTTCTCCCTGCCCAGGAATTTGCCAACATCGAGATTCCTTTTAATGAATCTTTTTTGGGAAAACATAACACATGGAATCCTTATGAAATAAATCATTGGGGATATATGACTGCTGCTTTCTTTGCACCCGAAGCTTATTACAGCAAAAGTGTAAAAGAGATTGAATGGAATAAGTGGGATGGAAAAGATGCCCGCTCAATAAATGATTTTAAAGATATGGTGAAAGCCTTTCATAAAAAAGGCATTGCTGTTATGATGGATGTTGTGTTCAATCATCTTTCGGAATATGAAGTTGGAAATTTAAAGCAGATAGATAAAGAATATTATTTCCGGCTTGATGCAAGCGGGCATTTTAAAAATGAAAGCGGCACCGGGAACGACCTGCGAACTGAAAGGACGATGCTTCGAAGATTAATAATTGAAAGTATTCTAT
>CAYNUV010000255.1:0-5043 GCA_964400245.1 uncultured Ignavibacteriaceae bacterium | reverse complement strand
ATCAACTGCAAAAGCATAAGGGCGAAATGAATCAGTTGATAATTGAAAACGGTTTGTTACTCTATGCCTTAAGTCTCTCATAAAATCAATCGTATTATCTAAAGGTTCTTTTGCCTACCTTATATGAAATGATAAGTTTTGATTCTGAATCCATTCCAACAAAAATATATTGGTCGCCAACTTCAAGAAGCGTGGCAAGAGGTGTGTACCACTACCCAAACGAGGAGTGGTACGACAATATTAAAGTTTCAAATTAAGTCAATTTACTTCAACAAAATCATCTTCTTAGTCATAAATGAACCTGCCTTGGAGTTTATAGAAATATATTCTGCTCGAAAATGCTGTAAATGATTTGGTAGGAAAATACAAATCAGGGTTATTATGATGAGATGAATTGAAAAAAAATCAACTCAATACCCATTATCAAAAAAAAATCCGGGAAGGATTTTTTAATTAGAAATACTATAATGAAAAAAAAATAAATTCAAAACGATACTCCAAGATTAAATATTAATTCTGTGTTTTGGTTTTCGTCGAATCCTATTTCAAATCTCAAAACATTATACGGAAGCATAAGCAAAGTTAAACCGGCACCATACCCGGTATCAAAATCTTTTAAGCCGATTGGGTCACCTCTTAACTGTGTTGCCCCTGTATCTGTAAATAACTGTGCGTAAAGAGCAAGCCTGAATGTAAGAAGTTCTTTTGGAAGAAGCGGTATAAAATCGAGGCTTACATTCATATCCTTTATTAATGGATGATTTAATTCAACTGAGCCGATGTAATAATTATGTCCTTCTCTTTCTTTACTGAAATAACCTCTTACGCCTTCATCGAAACCGAGGTAAGAAAAATCATAATAAGGTACAATTTTACCCGCAGTTTGCCGTGTTGCCATTCTCCATTTACTGCTTAAGTCCCCGATTATCTTCCTGTATTCCCTGAAATCTATATTAAAAATCCTGTAATCAATATTATTAATTCCGAGACCTTTTAGCTGCATATAAAAATAAAAGAACATTCCCTCCCTTGGAAACTGAAACAAGTCTCTCGTATCATAACTGTAATTTAAACCAACTCGCAATATTCTATCTGTTCTGTCCCCCGAAGCGGTTATTCCTGTAAAGTATTCAGGCGATTCGATATAGTTATATCCAAAATCTATTCCTGCTTTATGAAAATTATCAAAGCGGTTTCCAAGTCCAACATCTGCAGTTATATAAGTATATTCAAAATCACCTCTGAATAACTTTTCGGCGGCATCACTTCTGTTAGTTACGCTGCTGTAAAACAGATTAGTATTAAAGTATATATTGCTTTTATAAATAATGGAAGGTTTAAAATATGAAAGTCTGAATGTTGGATCATAACCGAGAGCTGCGCTGCCCGATAATGTTTCGTTCCTTCCTCTGAAATTTTTTATTAGTACAGTAACACCATATGAGAGCTTATCCCAATCCCTGTCTTTTATTTGAACAAAGGGAATAGGGTAGATATACCAGCTTTCCTCAACATTTATTTGCAGAATACTTGTCTCATTTTCTATTATAGGATTCAGCTCAACTTTATTGAATATCCCAAGACTGAAAATTCTTTCTTTATTATAATTAATATCGTGTTGATTTAATGTATCACCGATTTCAAAGGTTAATTCTCTTTGAATAATGAATTCTTCAGTTATATCATTACCGGAAATTTTTATTGAGTCAACAATAAATGATAGTTTATCTTCAACTTTAAAATTAAAAATTTGACAAAAGATATTTTTTGAACTTACTATGAGTAAGAAAGCAAGGATATAAAATTGCATTAATTAAAAATCTTTATTTTCTTAAAGATAAACAATGCTAAATTGTGATAGGTCATCAGTAATCGGTTATCAGTCATAAAAAACCGATTACAGTTTACAGGGTACTGATTACTAATTTTCTTTGCAAAATAAATTTGATTTATTAATCATGCCATTTATCATCTTTCCAACTGATTCATATCTATTCAATAAATTATCTAAAGTAGTTTTATCAATATAACTACAGTCAAAAGCAGTCTCTAACCAATGCTATGTTTCCTGCTGTTCTCTATCAGCATCAGTTAATTTGCGGTGAAATGTTTTTCATATCTTCTTTTTGCCCAAGCTTCTGAAATTTGCGCTCCAATAGAACGAGAGGATCTTCTTATCTGATCAGTAAGAGAATAAATTTCCTCTTTTGGAAAACTTTTTGAAAGCTCAAAAATTTCCCTCGCTAATTCACGAGATAATCTATAGACATCCAAATCCCTAAAGCTTTTAGCGTGTCCCATTTTTCAGTCCTTTTATTTTAATATTTAGTTGGATTGAGTTTATCATTTCACACACTTATTACTAATCACTATTTACTGATCACCGATTAACTTCAGGCAACGGGTTCTTCAATATAATCTGTAATAAGATTACAGCTGCAAACTAAATTCCTGTCACCATAACCATTATTAATTCTTCCAACACTTGGCCAGAATTTATAAGTCTTTGTCCATTCAATCGGGTATGCAGCTTTTTCTCTTGAATACGAGTGCTGCCATTGATCTTTTGTTACAACTTCAAGAGTATGAGGGGCATTTTTTAGAGTGTTATCATTTATATCTGATATGCCATTTTCAATATCTTTAATTTCTTCTCTTATAGATAAAAGAGCTTCGCAGAATCTATCTAATTCAACTTTAGATTCACTTTCCGTCGGTTCAACCATGAGAGTTCCTGCAACAGGAAACGAAACAGTCGGTGCATGATAACCATAGTCCATTAATCTTTTAGCTATATCTTCAACTTCAATCCCCGCAGAGTTTTTAAATTGTCGCATATCAAAAATTAATTCGTGTGCAACTCTTCCGTTTTTTCCCGTATAAAGAACTTTAAATTCCGATTCAAGTTTTGCCTTGATGTAATTGGCATTTAAGATTGCAACTTTGGTGGCATTTGTTAATCCTTTGGCTCCCATCATTTTTATATAAGCATAAGATATTATCAGGATGCTTGCACTTCCCCATGGTGCAGAAGAAACAGCAGTTATTCCTTCTTTATGATTTAACTTAATAACCGGATGTCCTGGTAAAAAAGGAACAAGATGTTTTGCAACTGCAATCGGACCCATTCCAGGGCCGCCGCCGCCATGAGGAATACAAAATGTTTTATGCAGGTTAAGATGGCAAACATCTGCCCCAATCCTTGCAGGACTTGTTAATCCAACCTGTGCGTTCATGTTTGCACCATCCATATAAACAAGCCCGCCATTTTTGTGGATGATTTCGCAAATCTCAAGAATATCCTCTTCAAAAACTCCGTGAGTTGATGGATAAGTAATCATGAAAACTGCGAGCCTCTCTTTGTTTGCTTCAACTTTCTTTTTAAGATCCTCAATATCAACATTACCTTGCGGAGTTGAATTAACAACAACTACTTTCATTCCTGCCATCACTGCACTTGCCGGATTTGTTCCGTGTGCCGAAGAAGGAATTAAGGCAACATCTCTTTTATTATTTCCCCTGCTTCTATGATATTCTCTGATTACCATCAAACCGGAATACTCACCCTGAGCACCGGAATTTGGTTGAAGAGAAACAGCGGCAAAGCCGGTTATTTCACACAAATCTTTTTCAAGCTCAGTAAAGATTTGTTTATATCCTTCTGCCTGCTCAATTGGTGCGAAGGGATGAATATTTCCAAACTCATCAAAAGTTATACCACGCATTTCAGTTACAGCATTCAATTTCATAGTGCAGGAACCAAGCGCTATCATTGAATGAACAAGCGACAGGTCTTTATTCTCAAGCCGTTTTATGTACCTCATCATTTCAGTTTCGGATTGATAAGTATTAAAAACTTTATGAGTTAAAAATCCTGATTTACGTTTTAATGATTCAGGATATTCAATTGTAAGGTTTTCTGCTGTCTTTTCAATTTTCTTCAGATCAACTTTTAATCCTTTTGATTCTGCGAATACTTCTATTACTTCTACAGCATCATTAAAATCTGTTACTTCATTTACAGAAATTCCGATTGCATTTTCAAAATATCTGAAGTTGATTTCTTTCTTTAAAGCAAGCTCCCTGATTTTATTAATTTGTCGTTTATCTTTAATTGAAATGAATAGAGTATCGAAATAATTTTTGTTGGTTTGTTCAAAACCAAAATCTTTTAACGAAAGATCAATTAGCTTAGCAAGTTTATGAGTTCTTTCACCAATATCTTTCAATCCTTTTGAACCATGATATACTGCATACATACCAGCCATTACAGCAAGTAAAACCTGTGCAGTACAAATGTTGCTTGTAGCTTTCTCTCTTCTTATATGTTGTTCTCTCGTCTGCAAAGCCATCCTGAAAGCTCTGTTTCCATGAACATCAATTGAAGCACCGATAATTCTTCCGGGAATATTCCTTTTAAACTCATCTTTAGTTGCAAAGAAAGCGGCATGAGGTCCACCGTAACCCATAGGTACACCAAATCTTTGGGAGTTGCCTACAACTGCATCAGCTCCAAATTCTCCCGGAGGAGTTAATAGAGTTAAACTTAAAAGATCAGCTGCAACCGTAACAAAAATATTTTTGTTGTGAGCCTCTTCAATAAAGCTGCTGTAGTCATAAGCTTCACCTTTATCTGATGGATACTGAAGAAGAACTCCAAAATATTCCTCTGAAAGTTGAACGTTCTGATGATTTCCAATAACAAGTTCAATGTTATGAGGTATTGCTCTTGTTTTTATTACATCAATCGTCTGTGGATAACATTCTTCTGAAATAAAGAATTTGTTTGCATTTTTATTCTTTGTCAGATGAAGAAACATAGACATTGCTTCCGCGGCAGCAGTTCCTTCATCAAGGAGAGAAGCATTTGCGATTGGTAGCCCTGTTAAATCAATTACCATAGTCTGGAAGTTCATTAAGGCTTCAAGCCTTCCTTGTGCAATCTCAGCCTGGTAAGGAGTATATTGAGTGTACCACCCGGGATTTTCCAAAACATTTCTTTGTATAACTCCAGGAACTCTTGTCGGATAATATCCTATCCCG
>CAYNUV010000254.1:0-5054 GCA_964400245.1 uncultured Ignavibacteriaceae bacterium | reverse complement strand
AATATGATGTTCATATTAAAGTTAGAGGCGGTGGTACAACAGGACAAGCTGAAGCTATAAGATTAGGTGTTTCAAGAGCTCTTTTATCAATAAATCCTGATTTCAGACCAAAGCTTAAAATAGAAGGTTTCTTAACAAGAGACCCGCGAATGGTTGAACGTAAAAAATATGGACAGCCAAAAGCAAGAAAGAAATTCCAGTTCTCTAAGAGATAATTTTTTAATTAACAATAATCATTCATACTTTCTGATTTACCTCCTGTGTCCTGATAATTCGGGATGAAAGGTAAAGATGAAGGAAGTAGAAGATCCCGCTAAAACGGGAATAAACAGGAGACAAAATGCAAAAAGTTGAATTAACTCAGCTAATTGAAGCTGGAGCTCACTTCGGTCACTTAACACGCCGTTGGAATCCCAAAATGAAGTCGTTTATTTTCATGGAAAAGAACGGTATTCATATAATTGATTTGAAGAAAACTCAAACTTGCTTATCAGAAGCGGCTGAGAATTTTTCTAAAATAGTTGCTGAAGGTAAAAAAGTTTTATTTGTCGGCACAAAAAAACAGGCAAAAGGGGTGATTGAATCCGAAGCAAGAAGAGCTGAAATGAATTGGGTTAGCGAGAGATGGCTTGGCGGAATGTTGACTAACTTTTCCACAATAAGAAAGAGCATTAAACGATTAAATAATATTGAAAAACAGGAAACTGACGGAACCTTCGATAAGATTACTAAAAAAGAAAGATTGTTCCTTACAAGAGAAAAGGATAAACTGAAAAAAATTCTGGAAGGTGTTGAAACAATGTCACGTTTACCTGGAGCTTTGTTTGTTGTTGATATTAAAAAAGAATCTATCTCAGTAAAAGAAGCTAAGAGACTTAACATTCCTGTTTATGCAATTGTTGATACTAACTGCGATCCGGATGAAGTTGATCATCTGATTCCCGCAAATGATGATGCTGTTAAAACAATAGAACTGATTATTAAATATATGGCTGATGCAGTTCTTTCCGGTGCTGCCAAAGCTAAAGAATTAAAAGCTGAAGAAGCTGCTGAAAAGGAAAGAGTAAAAAAAGAACGCGAAGCTGAAAGGAAGGAAGAAGCTTTAAAAGTAAAAGAGGAAGCTTCAAAAAGAAAAGAAGCAAAAGAAAAGACTGAGTAAGTTTAGTTAAATTAAATATAAAAGGGAAGAAATTTTAAATGGAAATTACTGCTGCTTTAGTTAACAAATTAAGACAAAAAACCGGTGCGGGCATGATGGATTGTAAAAAAGCTCTCACCGAGGCAAATGGAGATATCGAAAAAGCAATTGAGATTCTTAGAAAAAAAGGTGCGGCTGTTGCTGTTAAAAGAGCAGAAAAAACTGCTAACGAAGGTTTAATTCTTTCAACAATTTCAGATAACGGGAACACCGGTGTTATTGTTGAAGTGAATTGTGAGACTGATTTTGTTGCCAAGAGTGAAGACTTTATAAATTTTGCAAATGAAGTTCTCAATGCGGTTGTAAATTCAAGGCCATCAAATGTTGAAGAACTTTTTGATAAAAACCCGGATTTGAAAACCAGGCATACTGAAATTCTTGGTAGGATTGGAGAAAAGATAGAAGTATCAAGATTTTTAATTGAAAAACTTAATGATGGTGTCGCTGTAGATTACATTCATCCCGGTTCAAAACTTGGCGTTATAGTTTTGTTTGATAAAGCTCAGTCCTCAAAGGATAATTTTGCTTCAATTGGTAAAGATATAGCAATGCAGATTGCCGCAATGAAACCTATTTGTACTTATCGTGAAGAAGTAGCTAAAGAAATTATTGATAAAGAAATGGAAATTTATAAAGAGCTTGCACGTAAGGAAGGAAAACCGGAAAACATTCTTGAGAAGATTGCTGCAGGAAGACTAAATAAATTCTACCAGGAAAATTGTTTGGTTGAGCAGGCTTATATTAAAGATAATGCTAAAACAATTAGCGATCTTATTAAAGAATATAACTCCCAAAACGGATCGGAAGTAAAAATTAATAGGTTCAGGCGATTCCATCTGGGAGATGAAAAAAAATAAATTTCTACTGAAGGTCTTAATATTTTAAGACCTTTTTTATATTTTACCTACAAGGAAAATAATTGAAATGAATAAGCTCAGGTACAAAAGAGTTCTGCTTAAGCTAAGTGGTGAATCCCTTATGGGAGATAAGGGTTTTGGGATTGATCATAAAGTGCTTGAGTTTTTTGCAGATGAAGTAAAGAAAGTTCACGATGAGGGTGTTGAGCTTGGAATTGTAATTGGAGGCGGAAATATATACCGAGGTTTGAGTGCAGGTGCTCAGGGAATTGACAGGGTAACAGGCGACCAGATGGGAATGCTTTCCACATTAATAAACTCACTTGCACTGCAAAATGCAATTGAGAAAAAAGGGATTTACACCCGCCTTATGAGTTCAATAAAAATGGAAGAGATTGCTGAAGCTTATATAAGAAGAAGAGCTTTAAGGCATCTGGAAAAAGGAAGAGTTGTTATTTTTGGCGGAGGTACCGGGCATCCTTATTTCAGTACCGATACTGCGGCTTCACTAAGAGCAGTTGAAATTGGAGCCGATGCCATAGTTAAAGGAACAAGAGTCAATGGAGTATATGATTCAGATCCCGAAAAAAATCCTGCTGCATTTAAGTTTGATAAGATTACTTACCTTGATGTTTTAAAGAAAAATTTAAAAGTTATGGATTTAACGGCAGTAAGTCTCTGCCAGGAAAATAATCTCCCGATGGTTGTTTTTAACATGGATTTACCTGGAAATTTGCTTAAGCTCGTTAGAGGTGAGATGGTAGGCACTGTAATACATGATGAAGAAAAAACATTAGAGAAAACCTGAAAGTTTTAACTGTTTTTAATAGAAAATTTTGAGAGGTTTATAATGGAAGAAACAATAAAAGACGCCAAATCAAGAATGGATAAATCTCTCGAAGCATTAAGAAGTGAACTTGCAAAAATAAGATCCGGTAAAGCCACCACTGCTTTACTTGATGGAATTAAGGTAGATTATTATGGTAATGTGACACTCATTAACCAAACCGGAAATCTTACTGTACTTGATGCACATTCATTATCTTATACTCCCTGGGATAAATCCATTCTGTCTGCAGTTGATAAAGCAATCCTTGAAGCCAACATTGGTTTGAATCCTGTAAGCGATGGAACGAATCTCCGAATTCCAATTCCTCCTTTGAATGAAGAAAGAAGAAAAGAACTTGCAAAGCTTGTAAAAAAATTTGGTGAAGATTCTAAAGTTGCTGTTAGAAATATCAGGAGAGATGCAAACGAGCATTTAAAAAGAAAACAAAAAGAGAAAAAGATGTCTGAAGATGAATTAAAAATTGCAGAGGATAGAATACAAAAGCTAACTGATGATCATATAAAACTTGTGGATGAAGTGCTTAAGCATAAAGAAAAGGAAATTATGGAAGTTTAAGGATTCTTGTTTCTTAATATAATATTACATGAATGGCGAATTTTGAATTCGCCTTTTTTTTATTGTTGGTTTTTTCTGATAGGCGAAGGAGTATGGAATAATTCTGAATTCTATCTTGGTATTGGGAAGCTTTTGATAGTTGTTAACTTTACAATAAAATAATAATAAACTCTTGACTATTCCAACCGACTTTCCTACATTAAAAACAAAAATAAAATTTTTAGCGGGGGCAAATGAATGCTCTGAAAAAAATATCTCTTTTTGTTTTTCTTTTCTCAACTGTAACCACATCTGAATTTTACCCCACAGGAAGATTCCACAAAAACGCAATACAGACGAAGTATTGAGCTTAATGGTAACCAACAAACCTATGAAGACAAATACGATGGTAAGAACTTTAGTGAAGAAAAAAGAAGTTTATTTCCTCTTAGAAGTGGAACGGGTGTCTGGACAGAACTAAATCCTAAAGTTCCAAGAGTTGATTATCTTGGAATTGGCTTTGTAAATAAAGATACTGGCTGGGCTGTAGGAGATTTGGGCGCTTTAATAAAAACTACAAATGAAGGTGAGAGTTGGGAAGTAAAAGAAACAAACACGACAACACCAATACTAAAAGTAAGAAGCTTTAATGGACAGATAGTTATAGCAAGCGGATTTGATGGACTAATACTCCGCTCTTCGGATGGTGGAGAAACTTTTACACAAATGACAAGCGGAGTAACAGGAGACTTATGGGGATTACAAATGATAAACGATACACTGGGTTTTGCTTGTGGAAATATAAACTCACTTACTAAAACAACGGATGGCGGACAAACCTGGCAACGAATATTTACATCCGGCTACACTTCTGATTACTGGTGGATAGATTTTATGAGTGAGAGCTATGGATTTATTGCAGCTAATGGTAAGGTTTTAAGAACAACTGATGGCGGAAGTAACTGGGAAATTATTCAAGCCGGAGATAACCAAGCTTTATTTAGCATTGATGTAATAGACAGCCTACATATTGCAGCAGCAGGCTTTGGAGGTACTAGTTATTGCGGAAAAAATATTTACAGCAGCAATGGTGGATATACGTGGATAAATGGCGGGCCATTAACCTTTGAACCTGTTAATTGGATTAAGTATATAAATCCTGATACCGGTTATGTAATATTGAATAATGTAGGAATATGGAAAACGACAAATCGTGGAGAAAGCTGGACAGGAATCGGAACCTTAGGCGAATGGGAGATACAGTTTTTTGTAGAAGAAAGAGTTGGCTACGATGCGGGCAGTGAATTAAGAATATACAAAGTAGAAGATGACCTTGATGTTTGGAACCGGCTGATAATAAACGACAATTTCGCAGATGTATTTTTTGTAAGTGAAGAAAAAGGTTTTGCAATAAAAGGTATTTTATACAGAACAACAAATGGTGGAATAAGTTGGGAAGAAAACGGTCCAGGAGGAAGTAGTATTGTTTTTACTGACAGTTTCTCAGGTTTTATTGGAAATCCCGGTTTTATTTGGAAAACCACAGATGGAGGGGAGAATTGGTATCCAACAAATGGATCAAACGGTGCAAGTAAAATATTTTTTGTTAATCAAA
>CAYNUV010000253.1:0-5074 GCA_964400245.1 uncultured Ignavibacteriaceae bacterium | reverse complement strand
AGTATCATAAATATTTACATTCCTGAGTTTAAATTGTCCGTTTTCAACATTAACTATTTCAGATTCCCTGCAAAGATTCTGATCAAGCAAAGCAGCAAGAGAAAAAGTTTTGAAAGTTGAACCCGGTTCATAAGTATCTGTTACAGATTTATTTCTTCTCGCGTCATCACTGGAATTCCAGAACTTGTTTGGATCAAAATCACCTATATTAGCAAGAGCAAGAATTTCCCCGTTATTCGGATCCATTATAATTCCAACTGCAGAAATTGCATTGTATTCTTTAATACAGTTTTGCAATTCTTCTTCAAGTGCATTCTGGAATGTTCTATTAATAGTTAGATAAACATTATTACCTTGAACTGCTTGCCTGGTTTCTTTCTCGGAAAAAGTTATAACATCACCAATTGCATTACGCTCAACTAATCTTATCCCTTCTTCTCCCTTTAAGAGATCGTTAAAAGATTTTTCAATTCCATTTACACCGGCATATTCTTCATCAAGATAACCAAGAAGGTGTGAAGCAAAGTTATTATAGTGATAAACTCTTGTTGGATCTTCTCTGCTGAAAAGTCCTGTAATTTTAAAGTCCTTAAGAAGCAAAGCTTTTTCACTTGCAGCTTTTTTCTCAATGCAAATAGTTTTAGATGACTGATTCATCAGCTTCAAATAAGAATTGTAACTCTTTCCAAATACAGATGAGAATTTTTTAGCAACTTTTTTCTTATTCTCTTTGGAAACCATCCTGAGATCGAGAAAAAAGGAAACATCATTCTTGTTATATACAAGAAGGACACCGTCACGATCATAGATAACACCACGATCAGGAAGTATCTTTTCAACTTTCATCTGCTGGCGTTGTGCAAAATAAGTCAGCTCTTCACTCTTAACTATCTGGATATCAACAAGTTTAAATATCAACGCGATGAAGAAAACAAAGACACCAATAATTACAACAATAGCTCTTGATCTATTCATACTTTTCCTTTAGTGCTTCAATTATTCTTTCAATCTTGTCTTTGCTAACAGTTAAAATTATTTGCGGTTCGGTTCTTTTAATCATATTTAATTCTTCAGATGCTATCTTAACAATTCTTTCTTCAGAGGATAGGAATTGTGCTTCTGCAAAAAGATTAATTTGTTTATTCTTTTTTGAGTCAAGCATTTTCTGTGCATCGAACTTAGTTTTTGTTAGCATCTCACATTCTAATTTTACACCTACATAACCAAGCACCAGCGTTGAATAGACAATAAGTAAAAAGAGCACAAAAAAGATTAGAGGTTTCGATCCTTTCTTCATAATCTTTCCGCAGCTCTAAGTTTTGCACTCCTCGACCGCATATTGAGATTAATTTCTGCTTCAGTTGGAGTAACAGGTTTTTTTGTAAGAATTTTTAACCGGCTTTCTTTATCACATTGACAGACAGGATATTCTTTTGGGCAGATGCAATCCAGAGCTTCATATTTAAAATGTTCTTTAACAATTCTGTCTTCGAGAGAATGATAAGAGATTATTACTATTCTTCCATTAACTTTTAAAAGATCAACAGCTTTGGATAAAAAACTTTTTAATGTTTCAAGTTCATCATTAACATAAATTCTTAAAGCCTGGAATACGCGGGATAAAGTTTTACTCAAATACTTAGGAGAAGTTAATTTTTCAATTACTTCTCTAAGTTCTGTTGTTGTTTCTATCTTTTTATTTATTCTTTTATTGATTATTGATTTAGCAATTTTCCTGGAATTTTTTTCTTCTCCATATTCAAAAATTATGTTCGCAATTTCTTCTTCTGAAAAAGAATTAACAATATCCAAAGCACTTATTGCTCTTGTCTTATCCATTCTCAAATCAAGTTTTGTTTCAGTTCTGTAAGTAAACCCTGAAGATGGATTATCAAGCTGGAAAGATGAAACTCCCAAATCTGCAAACACTCCATCAAAGTAAGAAATTGATTCTATTTTAGAGATCGAATCAATTTGTGAAAAATTGAAATTATAAAATCTTGCACGGGGATCATCGTGAAATTTCTTTTTTGAAAACCCAAAAGAATCTTTATCTACATCTGTTGCTATCAATATTCCATTATTATTTATCTTATTTAAGATTGCTTCGGAATGCCCTCCGAAACCCAAAGTACCATCGAAGTAAACACCAGATTGATTTGTTACCAAATATTTAATACTCTCATCTAATAGTACAGGTGTATGAAAATTGTTCATTCTCACGACATTACTTTTGCTGCTATTTGTTCATAAGTTTCATCCGACTGCTTTAAATATTCTTCAAAGATTTTAGGATTCCATACTTCTATTTTTTTAAGTGCACCAAGTATCAAAACTTCTTTTTCAATCTTGGCATACTCAATAAGATTTTGTGGAATAAGTATTCTTGATTGTGAATCAAGTGTATCTTCGGATGCAAACAAAAGTATGGTCCTGGTAAATCTTATATCATCAGGTTTAAATTGATTTAATTTGTTTAGCTTTTCTTCAATCAATAACCATTGGTCAAGGGGATAGATGTCAATGCATACAGATGTGCTTCTTGTCATAACAAAAGTATCGTTAGCTTCTGCGGAAACATGACGACGCAGTTTAGCAGGGATGCTAATCCTACCTTTTGAATCAATCGAATATGTAAATTGTCCTTTAAACATATATTTGGGCATCCATGGGAAAATTTGCCACTTTTACCCACTTAGGTGCGAAAATAACATAAAATTTATTGCAATGTCAAGAAAATTCTTTGATTTGTGTTTTTTATTTTCCGCTGATAAGAAATGAGTTTAGATAGTAGCTGGCATTTTAGATATTTATTTAGCGATGACGAAAATTTTTAAAACTTATTTAGAGTGGGAATTAATTATTGATTTGTTGTTTTGAGAAGGTCTTCTATTATAAGTTTTTACACAAAAGAAAAATAATTTCTTTAAGAAATTTTTACAAAGAGAATAAACTTCCTAAATGAGATTTGATCGAGACATTATCTGAATAATCATTATTAAAAGTTGAAGATTAATTTTATTAGTGACTATTTTATATCATAAAAAAGAAAAACATTTTTTTAGTAAACCATAAATTAGCTTGACAAACAAATATTAAGGTTTTATATTAAAAAGCAATTTTTGAAGAACACATGAACAATACGATAAAAAATAGAACCACAAGTCTAATAGCTGTTTTACCACATTGCAGTAATCGCATTGTTGTGTTGAATTCAATCAATATCCTTTCTTTAGATATCATTATAGGGATTTCTATTATTATTAGTATCCTAGGAATTATAATCCTAGGCTAATACATAATTGTCAAACCCTGAATCAGGCTTAAAGAAAAATCAAAATAAAGAAAAAAGAAGATAAAGGGTTGACAAGAACCCAAAGGGTGTATCTGAAGATTAAATTTTTTTAATCTATCAGAGGAAAAGGTGAGATCAGATTTAATAAAAAAAGGTTTTGATAAAGCTCCTCACAGGAGTCTTTTAAAAGCCACAGGTGTTATTAAAAGCGATGATGATTTTAAAAAACCTTTCATCGGGGTTTGTAATTCTTATATAGATCTTATCCCAGGACATGTTCATCTCCAGGAATTCGGTAAAGTTGTAAAAGAAGCTATCCGCGAAGCTGGCGGCGTTCCATTTGAGTTCAATACAATTGGTGTTGATGATGGAATTGCAATGGGACACATAGGTATGAGGTATTCCCTCCCAAGCCGTGAACTTATTGCTGATAGTTTGGAAACAGTTGTAGAAGCACATCGCCTTGACGGAGTTGTTTGTATTCCTAACTGCGATAAGATAGTACCGGGAATGTTAATGGGAGCTGTTCGTGTTAATATTCCTGTAATATTTATTTCCGGTGGACCAATGAAATCAGGGCTTACTCCTTCCGGAAAAAAAGTTGATTTGATTTCTGTGTTTGAAGGAGTTGGTGAATATCAATCGGGAAAAATAAATGATGCACAATTAAAAGAACTTGAAGATTTCAGTTGCCCTTCCTGTGGTTCCTGTTCGGGAATGTTTACAGCTAACTCTATGAATTGCTTGATGGAAGCATTAGGACTTGCACTTCCCGGCAACGGATCAATATTAGCTATTGATCCAAAACGAAAAGAGCTTGCTAAACAAGTTGGCAAGCAGATAATTTATTTAGTTGAAAAAGATATTAAGCCAAGAGATATACTTTCCAAGGAAACTTTTCTTAATGCTTTTGCTTTAGATATGGCAATGGGGGGCAGTACTAATACTGTTCTTCATACTCTTGCAATTGCAAATGAAGCTGAAATGGAATTTGATCTTAGTGAATTAAATGATCTTGCCGAAAAAGTTCCTTACATATGTAAAGTTAGTCCGGCGACAAAAAATGTTCACATGGAAGATGTTGATGCCGCAGGTGGAATCTCTGCTATCTTACATGAACTTTCAAAACTTGATGGAGTGCTTGATCTTTCCCGACCTACTGTAACAGGAAAAACTCTTGGAGAAAATATTTCTTCTGCTGAAATAAAAAATAAAAATATAATAAGAAGTATTGATGATCCTTTCCTGAGTAAAGGAGGACTTGCAATTCTGTTTGGAAACTTAGCTCCTTATGGTTCCGTAGTAAAAACAGCTGCAGTTGAACCTTCAATGCTTGTTCATACCGGTCCTGCAAGAATTTATAATTCTCAGGATGAAGCTTTAGCCGGAATATCAAACAAAGAAATTCAACCAGGAGATGTTGTTGTTATAAGGTATGAAGGGCCAAAAGGTGGACCTGGAATGCCTGAGATGCTTTCCCCAACAAGTGCAATTATGGGAATGGGTCTTGGTGATAAGGTTGCATTAATTACAGATGGTCGTTTCTCAGGCGGAACAAGAGGAGCCTGCATTGGACATGTTTCCCCTGAAGCCGCAGAGAAGGGACCTATTGCTGCTGTTGAAAATGGGGATCTAATTACAATTGATATTCCAAATAAAAAAATATTTGTTCATCTTAGTGATGAAGAAATAAATACAAGGCTTGATCTTCTGCCCAACTTTGAACCTAAAATTACTAAAGGTTATCTTGGCAGATATACACAAATGGTAACATCAGCA
>CAYNUV010000252.1:0-5081 GCA_964400245.1 uncultured Ignavibacteriaceae bacterium | reverse complement strand
CCTAACTTCAGATATGTTTTTAATTACAATTTTCTTAAATCGAAAATTAACAGCAATTTTTTTATTTAAACCTATAATTAGACTATCATTGTGTTTTTCAATCATTCCAAACTTATCATTATATCTTTCTATAAATTCTTTGGTTTGAATTTCATTACCAGAAATTAAGTATAAATTGTTATCGGTTCTTCCTGTTACGGTATCACATTCTGGTCTTATGTTTAAATAGTATTTGTTTTCAGTTTCTACCCAATATATATCACCCGGTTTAATCTCATCCTTATTAGTCAAATATTCTTCTTCTATAAACATAACACCTCGAAGGACGTCCATCATCTCTTCAAAATTAAATACTTCTTGTTGCTTTTCAACTATTGATTTATCGAGAGTAACATTTTTAACTCTTGCCTTTATTGTTTTATAAATAATTTCATTAATATCTGCCGAAGGTTCAGAAGAATCTTTTTCTGAAGCTTTCCAAAGTAAATAGGGCCACAATGGACTTTTACTGAAGAGATTCCAAAAACTTTCATTCTTTGCTGTTAAAAAACTGGATTCCCATTTTTTTAGTACATAAATCGACGCATGTTTTGAAATCCATTCTTCAATTGTTTCAAATAGATTCCCTTCTGTTATAAGGTCTGACTTACTTTTTACAAAAATGAAGTTTTTTTCTTCTTCAGCTTTATTATATAGTTTTGATTCTTCAAGCACTTCAATAATATCTTCTGATGCTTCATTGCTAAAAATAAAAATAGGACAAAAACACTTTTGCTTTATCTTATTTATAAATTCAACATTGTCTTTTTTGTATTTTTCTATCAAACCATCGGATAGTTTTGCTCCTTCAGGTTCTTTATACAACTTCCAGTCTAAAAGAATAAAATTTAAATTTTCAAAATGTTCAATAATCTGATTATTTGGAATCTCATTAAAGCAACAAATTGGGATTCCTTTTTGCTCAATTTGTTCAACTATTTTAAATATATCATCATTTCTGTTTTCTTTTGGAATACCAGTCTCAGGAATGAGACTTGCCGGTAAGAGATCATCAATAATAATTGCAAAACCTTTATGAAGTTCTT
This sequence comes from uncultured Ignavibacteriaceae bacterium, assembly GCA_964400245.1. GTDB lineage: Bacteria > Bacteroidota > Ignavibacteria > Ignavibacteriales > Ignavibacteriaceae > RBG-16-34-14. The sequence goes on along the minus strand of CAYNUV010000252.1, from coordinate 3,996 downwards.
CATTCATTATGCCCACCATTTTAATTTGGATTAAACCTGATTAAAAAATTAGCCCCTGTCAGAATTTTATTTTTTCTTTTATACTCAATAGTATGATCGTACCTTTGAAGTAATTGGTCTGTTATATACAGTCCAAGTCCTCTACCATCAATTCCTTTTGTTGTAAAAAATGGCTCAAAAATAAAATCGATATCATCATCTCTTATACCTGGGCCGTTATCAGAAAAAGTTAATTCTAATTTATTGCCGTTAAGTACAATTCTAATTTCTTTATTACTATTATCGGATTTAGATAACCAATAAATTGAATTATCAAATAGATTAATAAATGTTTGAAGAAGTACTGCTTCATTAGAACGAACCACTAAAGGGGAACCTTCTTTCTCTATTTTTATTTTTATTTTATTTTTCCCAATGTCTCCAAGAAAATATCTCTGTATTTTTGTTATAATATCTTCGATTCGAAAATCTTTACTCCTTCTTTTAGAAGATTTAAAAATTGGTTGTATTCCTTCAATTTGACTTTGAACAAATGATATTTGACCACGAAGAGTCTCTAAATTTGTTTTTAGTGTCTCTTCGTCATAGTCAGCTGATACAATTGTTTTAAGTATATCGTCTATTGAATTTGTTGATCTTCTAATCATCATCATCATATCATGGGAAGCAATTTCAACAGCTAATCCGACTGCTGCCAAATCCTCTGATGTTTCAGCACGCTCAACAAGATACTTTTTTTCAACCTCATACTTGCGTAATGCAAGAGCTAAAACATTCCTAGCTTTAGTTAAATTTTTGTTATCAATATACTCTATTGATTCTTTAAGCTCCGATGAAACCTCATCAGATTTAACCAATTGATTTTTATTTCTAAGTTCAAATGAAAACTTATATTTTTTATACTCAGAATGTAAATAACTTAAAATGGATAGAATAATAATTCTAAAGTCTTCATAACTGTCCCAATCTCTAAAAGACCTTCTCTGTTTGTCTTATCTTTTAGCTTTGGATTATTTTCATTAGATATCTTAATTCTTCCGATTGTTTGGTCATTACTTAAGTGAAAACCAGCTCTACTTGTCCCTCTGAGTACATCAATGCCAAGCCAATCATCATCAGGATCACCATATGGAAAGACTCTTATGCCATCTCGATAAAGATAAATCCTGTTTTCTTTTACTATTTGTTTTGCCTCTTGATCCAATTTATACTTTGGGGGAGCTTGTGAAGTTAAATCATAAACATAAAATTCAAACTCGAATGGTCCACATTCAGGAGTCCTTTTCCATTTCCCATTTGTATTAATAAATCTATCTCTAAATGATTTGTTATTCTTCAGGTCTTTAATAGACAGTTGTTTTTTATTCCCATTTAGAGAAAAAAATATTTGTTCATTATCAAATTTACCATCGGTTGCACGGATAGGGGCACTTTCGAAAATATCATTTAGATTTTTATCTACTAGCTTTTCGCGAACAAATGGCTTATCATTCAATTTAAAATCAATTATGAAATCACTTTTTACTTCACTGAATGGTGATTCTAATCTTAGAACATCATAAAAAATATTTTCAATTTTATCTTTTGTCCAACTATTAGTTAAATGGGAAATCTTTAATAAAGTTCCGTGACTGGTTCTTCTTTTTTTTATTCCTCTTAGCACTAATTGCGAACTAACAAATTGTTGTGACTGCGACCGGATGATATAATCGAATTCTATTTGATCCAAGTATTGTGGTTCCTGTTTCCCCTTATATGAAATTATTTCATCATCGTACATTGTTAAATCACTTATGACAATAATCTCTTTCTTTTTTTCTGCCTTCGTTATTATTTCAACTTTCTTTCCTAATTTAAATGTTGAATAACGACCTATACCTTTTTCTCCTTGGATAATTCTTTTTTTATTGTTTGTTTTTCTGTGACCTTGTGATTTACCTATTAACTTAATAGGTGAAGCAGGATTCATCCAGGCATCTTTAATAGCTGTTAATGACATTCCTTCTCCATCATCTTCAATTTCGATATTTGACTTTGGATTAACTATCAATTCGTTTTCATCCTCCTCATCAATATCAAAATTATTAAATCTGACCTGAACCCAACTAGCATCAGCATCATAGGAATTCTTAATTAATTCAATTAACGCTACCTTTTCATTCTTTATTAATTGCTCACCTATCATCGTGAGCAATCGGGCATATGGTCTAGGTATTAATTTCCCTTTTATATTGTTAGTCTTGACCATTTTTTTTCCTAGCAATAATTATATATTCGTGTTGATATACTTTACGGTGCTTGTGATTTCTTGAAAACTTACCTTTTTTATCTCTATATGGTGTCAATATTTTAGAACTTATTTTTCTTTTGAATACTTCGATGCTGGTAAAATCATTATTCAACAAACAGCTTGTTAAATATTTTGCGTTGTCAACTCTAACATTTTTATAACTTGTATTACCAATGATAAAAAAAGCTATACCTTTTTCTTTAAGCATCAGATAAGATTTCTTAACAGCAACTTCTATATCTATGAAATATTTGGCAATTGAATATGCTTTACGTAAATCTTTTTTTTGCATTCTTTGATAAATTAGTTTTCCTACCTCATTCAGTTTTTCAAAATCTTTTTCAATTAATCTTTTATGATATAAACTTCCTATGGTTCCAGTTCGCAATTTTTTATAGTCATCAGTGTAACCTAACCACAAAGATGATAATTGATGAATATCAGCATATTCATAAGAAGTAACATATGGAGGGCTTGTAATCAAAAGATCTAGGCTATCCAGAGGTGGGTCAATTTCTAAAAAATTTCTTTTGAAAATTTTTATTTGAGGATTGTATTTTAGGCTATTCTCATCAACAGCTTTTAACATTAATTTTATTTGCTTTTCAAAAGCCTCAATAACTTTTTGTGGTTTTTTTTGAGGATCAATTTGGGGTTTAATTGATTTAGTTAGCCAATTAGAAGTAGGTTTCAAAATATTGGAAAATGCACATAAAAAATATTTTTGATATTTTCCTTCAGGAACTGATTCTTTAATGGCCGACAATAATTTGGATAGATCAATAACTTGTTCATCATTAAACCAGTATTTAATTCGTTCATTGGAAATTTCTTGTGATATTGTTTGAGAAAAATTTTCTTTTACTATACCAAAGTATTTATTCAGTATATTTTTGTTGTATTTCTCACTCTTAACTTGTGCTATTAATGTCGCTACTGGATTTATATCATATCCATAGAAATTCTTATTTGCCCTTCTTGCTTCAAGAGCAGAGGTTCCGCATCCACAGAAAACATCTCCCAAAACTTTTACTTTAACACTTTTCTTTTCAGCATAGGAAATTGCTTTAGAAATTAGGAATGCAGGAAATTTTGCCGGATATGAATGAATTTTATGCATTCTAACTTCTTTAGAGCCTTCCCCAAACCAAAAAGCATCCTCTTTTAGTTTAGAAGGATTCCAGTTATTTATAGAAGTTATTTGCATACCCCGAAAATATTAGTTTTATTGTTTACAAACTAAAAAAAAATCATTTAAACAAAAAATCCTCAATAGCTTTTTTGTAGCAATGTATAAACAAATTTCACTCAACCCAAACCTTCATACCTCCTTTTTCATTAGCAACTCGCAATTTTATACTGTAACTTGGTTTTAGATTTTTGGTGAAAATGCTTAAGTATTAATGGTTATGTTTTTAGTATAATAAAAGGAAGGAGTTGTGTGATGAATATACATGTTGGTAATCTCTCGCCAGATACAACAGAAGATGATTTGAAGGAAATCTTCTCACGGTTCGGTAAAGTTAAAAGCGTTAGAATAATTAAATACCCCAACAGCGAATCGAAAGGTTATGGATTTATTGATATGCCTGCATCTTCCGAAGCAATAGAAGCAATACAGAAGATGAAAGCTAAAGATGTTAAAGGTAAAAGTATTTCAGTAGGTGAGGCTCGTTCCAGGAATTGAAAGAAATGTCATTCCGCAC
>CAYNUV010000251.1:0-5082 GCA_964400245.1 uncultured Ignavibacteriaceae bacterium | reverse complement strand
CTATCACTCTTGAGGATATTTATTCATCCTGGGATTATGCAATAAGTAATAACCTTATCCCTAAAGAAACTCTTGGTTTTATTTTAGATTACAGGAATGCAACTTTTGATATTGAAATCAAGCAGTCTTCGGGAATTGCTGATTATTTTAAAGAGCATCTTGATATTTTTGGAAATCAAAAAATCGCAATAATTACTCAGACACCTAAAGATATAGTAATCCCGTTAATAGTCGGAACAAAAGATGCGGGCTATTCAACACAACCTTTCTACACTGTCGAAGCTGCCGTCAAATGGATTTTAAATTTGATCTAAAGGTAGTATAAGTAAATAGTTACATCTGTAGAAATATTTGATGATAAAGATTTTAATCAAGCATACTTAATTTATCCGGTTGTCCTTTTATGGGTGGCGGGTTAGTTGCAAGGCCGCTATATGCTAAGAAGGGATTTTTTACCTAAATTGTGAACTACATTGGTTAAATTTTCTGAGATCTCATCGTTCTCTTTACAGTAAAGATAAATTTGTTCCCATTTTTCAGCACTAATATTTTTAATTGTAGTTTCAATTTCTTCATTACTCATTCTTTGTCTACTATCCTGATCACTTCTTTTTAAAATTCAAGTTTGTGTTTTAGCAACAATTGCCATATATGTTTGGTATATCAGATAAGTTTGTATTAAACTGTATTTTAGAAAGAGGATGTATATGGAAAAAATTTTTCCCCCTTTTTCTTTTTGTTACATAAAAAACATCAAAAGAATTTTTTTATATCATAAATAATTTACGGGGAGGGTATTATGAAAAAATATTTTCCCTTTTTCTTTTTGTTAATTATTTTAGCAAATTTATCTTTTTCTGAGACTCAATTTGATATTACTCCAAAGCGAGAATTGACATAAAGTAAGCGTTTTAAAAATGTTGTACTAATATGAAACATTCAAAGTATTAATATGAAACATTCAAATACTCTTTATTTTTCTACCTTATTGATTTAAAAAAAACATTTGCTTATTATCCTATTCATTTTGGTGATTTAAGATGTGTAAGTTTTCTAGTTTAGAAGAGGGTAAGTTAAGAAATTATTTTCAGGTTAACCATGCTCAATTGTTACTGCTTGTTGAGAATGTTAAGAAAATGATAATGATGTGTTGCGATGATTTAAAACTTCAGATTATTCTATTCTACATTTATTTATTAAATGAAAAATATTAGTGTTAAACGAAAAGCACTTATGCTTTTCAAACATTGAGGATAATTAAAGATCGAGAGGGCAAAGTGGAACAAAAATATAAACCTCCATAAAAAAGAAGATCACTCACCTGTTTTAAGAAAAATATTTTAATCTCTTTTGGTCCACCTCCTGATATCGTGATTATCAAATGCTGCGTTATCGATGATATAGCGGATCTAAAATTTTTATGAATTAATAGAGATTAACTTAGTCAAAAAAGAAGTTGCGAAAATAAAAATGAACGTTTCAGTAATTCCGGTATTCAAAATAATTATGATGTAGAAATTACCTGTGAGTAATGTGGCGAAGCACAATCATTTGGTAAAAGGATGTTTAAGAAATCTGTAAAAAAAATAATAAGGTTGAATTACTAGTTAACAATCCATAGGATTTTACTTCTGGAGAAAAGATATTCCCGATTATACTTTGGTCTATGGTATTCCTTGCAAAAATTGAGGGTTGGTTTTCGAAGGCAGGAGGAAAAATGAATTTTGATAAACATGGAATTTATAAATTAAAAAAGCGGGAAAGATTTATAAATATGAAAATAATTTAGTGCATAAAATATGAAAATGAGAGAATTCCATTCCTTGTACATAAATTTTAACCGGAGGTTAATGTCATCCTTAACCTCAGACTCTATTGTCCAACTATTAAAATGGTTTTTGTATTTGGCGGCTATGGTACTTATTTCAACAGGACTGTTATTTTTAATATAATGTTTCAATATCTCATTTGGTTCTCTTCAAAATATTCGTAATAATCACAAGAATTATTTAACATTACACTCGATTAATTTTATGAATAAAATAATTACCTTCTTTCTCATACCGTTTACTTATAGTTTCATCTCTTTTGCCCAGGAAGATTTACAAATTGGGAAAAGCTTAAATCAATTCAGTCAATATAGAGGTGGTCAATACGATTTTTCTGACCCGGACGATATAAATATAAAAGTGCTGGTATGGGGTTATGTTCAGTTCCCGGGGCAATATATTATACCTTCTATCAGCAGTGTAAATGATCTCCTCGCTTTAGCAGGCGGCCCTATACAGGATGCTAACATAGAGGATTTAAGACTTTTTAGAGTGAATCCCGACTCATCCCAGTCAATGATTAAATTTAATTATGATGATCTCCTTTGGAAAGATAATTTAGAAAAACCAATTGAGATACCTGACCTTAAGGCTGGGGATATTTTACTTGTACCAGGCTCACCAAGATTTTTCTTCAAGGATTATTTCGGTCTGATGCTTTCTGTAGTGTCAACTCTCGCCTCTATAGCTGTTCTGTTAATTACAATTCTTAAATGATTAAGGTATAAATATGGATAGTTTAAATTTTGATATGGATAAATATTTAACTGAAAATTCCAAATCATTAAAAGATTATATTCTTCTCATTCGGACTAATCTTTTTTCTTTTATTTTTATTTCTCTGGTAATAATCGCAGCTGCCGTAACTTATGCTGTTTATGCAGAAGACATTTATAAATCAACAGTTACATTAAGAATCACTAAGCAGAAGCAAAACATTCTTGAATCAGCAGTACCGCCTGAAGAAAACGGTTTGATTAACGACAGGTTCATTGCTAATGAAATTGAAGTTATAAACAACTACGATACTAGGGAAAAGGAGGCAAAAGCATTAATTGACAGCTTTAATAATTCAAAAGAAAAAAATCTTTTTAAGGTTTTAAAAATGCAAGAAGACAAGGGAATTAACAGACATAAGAGTTTAAAAGATATTGCTGAGATATTAAAGTATATTGTTTCAGCAGAACAAATAAGCGGACTTGATGTAGTTGAGATTTCAGCAGAATCCCCTTCTCCCTATGAAGCAACATTAATAGCAAATACATGTGCAATTCAATATAAAGAATTAAATCTGGAGAGCAACAGGAATCAACTCACAACTATAAGAGAGTTTTTTGAAAAGCAAAGTAAAGAAAAATTAAATGAATTAAATAATGCCGAAGATATTTTGAAGAACTTCCAAAAAAGTGGAGGAATTGTAGCCCTTGATGCTCAGTCAACTGCGCTTATTAACCATCTGGCACAATTAGAAGCCCAGAGAGATGCTGCAAGAATTGATCTTATGACATCTAGCGAAGTTCTGAATCAATATAAAAATGAAGTAAAGAAACAGGATCCCCAGCTTGTAGAATACCTGGAAAGTCAGACTTCACAGGCTTACATAGATGTTCTGCAGAAGCAGATAGCAGAGCTTCAAATGAACAGGGATTTTGCTATGACAAATAAAAATCCCAATATAGATGTTTCACCTAAAGTGAAAGACTATGATAAAAAAATTACTCAGCTTAAAGAGAAATTAAGTGCATTGATAAACGATATAAAAGTAGGTGCATTTGCAAGCAGTCCTGACCAAATAAAAGACCTTATACAAAAACTTATAGAAGAAGAAATTAATAATAATTCACTTTCAATAAAATTAAAGGAATTGCAGACTATAATTAATAAATATGAAAAAGACTTCAGCCTGCTTCCGGAGACATCAATTGAATTGGCACAATACCAGAGGAAAAGAGAATCACACCAACAATTGTACTTGCTCATAGAAAAGAAATACCAAGAGGCTATGATAAATGAGCTTTCTCAGCCAGGAAATGCGGTTATTATCGGTATTGGCAGGGTTCCGTATGGACCTGCAAAACCAAACAGGATACTGATTGTGCTTATTGGTTTAATTGCAGGGTTAGGCACAGCATTTGGCTATTTACTGATTAAAGATTACTTCGACGATACGGTTAAAACCCCCGAAGATATTCACAAAAAAAATATAAGCGTTCTTGCATGGGTGCCTCATTTAAAAAATATTAGAAAGAATAGTTCCGGAGAGCATGAACTTATAGTTATGGAAAAACCGGATTCAGTTTCAAGTGAATCATTCAGATCTATCAGGGCACGTATCCAGTTCTCAAGAATTGATTCAAATTCAATTAAGACAATTTTAATAACCTCTCCTGCCGAGCAGGAAGGTAAAACGGTCGTATCAATTAATTTAGCAGGAAGCTATGCTCAATCCGGTAAAAGAACTTTGTTAATTGACTGCGATCTAAGAAGGCCAAGAGTACATTCCTTAATGAAAGCGAAGAAAACCCCTGGACTAGTGGATTACTTATTTAATAAAGTAAAATTAGATGAGATAATTAGAAATTCTAAAATAAATGATTTAAGCTACGTAACCTCAGGTACAATTCCTCCTGATCCGGCAGAAGTATTAGAATCAAAAGCAATGAAAAATTTTCTTGAAGAGATGAAGTATAAGTTTGATGTTGTAATTATTGATTCGGCTCCAATTGTTGCTGTAATTGATTCTGAAATTCTATCAAGATTGGTAGACGGAACTATACTTGTAATATCTGCCGATAGAACTGAAATTGAGCTAATGACTGATGCTGTAGAATTGATAAAGAGTGATAAAGGCGCTTTCCTTGGTACAGTGCTTAATAATTTTAGATATAAGAATGGTTATGGTTATTATTATAAATATTATTACAGCTATAGTTCATCTAATGGGAAGGGAAACAAAAATCACAGAGTCAAAGCATAAATATTCCATCGTTTCTAATTGCTTTGCATAGTTAAATCTCATCCAGTTGATAACAAAAACTTAATAATTAAGAACATATAAATGAAAGTTATTATACTTTGCGGAGGAATGGGTACAAGGCTCCGGGAAGAAACGGAATATAAACCGAAACCGATGGTTGAAATTGGCGAGAAACCCATTTTATGGCATATAATGAAATTATATTCATTTTATGGATACAAAGAATTTATATTAGCATTGGGATATAAAGGCGATGCGATACGAAATTATTTTATT
>CAYNUV010000250.1:0-5084 GCA_964400245.1 uncultured Ignavibacteriaceae bacterium | reverse complement strand
TTCTTTTATCTTTAGGAAATCTTTTAATAAAATCGTTAAAAGTATAAGCCGCATTATCATAATCTTTTACACTGAAATAACTATAAGCTTTGCCATAGACAGCCTGAACGCCAATTCCGGTTTCAGCAGGATCAATTTTATTATAATAGCTTATCGCATCAGAATATTTTCCTATTGAGTAAAAACTTTCTGCAAGATAAAAACTCACTTTGCCGGATTCGAATCCAGGATTTTCATCTTCTATTTTCTTAAAAGTTTCAATTGCCTCATTATAATTTCCAAGATAATAGTATGAAGCTCCCAGCCCAAGCAAAGACCTGTTACTCAAATCAGGTGAAATTAATTTATAATCAAGTGCGGCTTCAAAACTATTTTTTGCAGATGCATATTGCTTCCTGTCCAATTCGATTTCTCCAAGAAGTGTATATGCTCTTACCTGCAAACTTTCATCGGAAGAAGTAATTGCATCCTTGATAAATCTTTCTGCCTGGTTAAGCTGGTTATTATTAAAATAAACAACTCCCATCTGGTATTGAACACCTTTGATAAGTTCACTGTTAGGAAACTTTTCAACAAATTCTCCATATAATCTGAAAGCTTCATCTTCCTGCCCTGCATATCTTTTTGCTTCTGCTTTCCAGTAAAAAGATTTTACTGCAATACTGTCTTCTCCATCAGATAGAGAATGGAAAACCTCATAAGCATCACTATATTTTCCTTGTTGAAAATAAGTCCAGGCAAGTCCGTATTCAGCATCTCTTTTATATTCCGATAAAGGAAATGTTTCAAGGATTTCAAGATAAATTCTTTCAGCATCTCCATACTCCTGAACCCTGTAATATGAATTGGCAAGAAGATATAAACTTTCGGAATATAAATCTTCAGGCAGATCATTAAGCAAAGGGCTGTTCAATTCAAGAATGGAAGATTGATAATCTTTAAGTTTGAAATAACATACTCCGATTCTTATCTGTGCGGAAATTGCAAGAGGGCTATCTTTATGAAATGAAAGAAGCTGATCGTAATACTTTACTGCATTCTCATAATCACCGGTTTTTTCATAAACAGAAGCAAGAGTATAAATTGAATAATCTTCATACTTGTTATTCTTTCTATTAGTAACTGCTTCTTCAAGGTAATCAATCGCATCCTGGGGCCTGTTTTCTGCGGCATAAGATTCGCCAATCCAGTATAATGCAGTTCCTGTATGCTCGCTGTTTGGATATTCATAAAGAAGCTTTTCTAATCTTGCCCTTGTTTTGGAAAATTGTTTTGAATCAAAATATAATACACCAAGCTTGTAAAGAGCTTTATCCCTGTAGTTTGATGAGTGAAAATTATTTACAAGATATTCAAATCCGGCTGAAGCTCCATCCTTATCACCCAAATTCAGCAAAGCATCCCCTGAGTAATATTTTGCTGAAGCATATAATTCATCCTTTATTTCATATTCAGAAAAGAACTCATCAAAAACCCTTACTGCTTCAGAATATAAAGAAGAATTATAAGCATCCATCGCCTGAGAGAATTTTTCAGTTGGTTCCTGTGGAAAAAGATTAACCTGCAATAAAAATATAGTGAGACAAAAAATATTTTTTTTCATATTAAGCTTTTACAGCATCATAAAGAATTATTGAAAAAATACCTCCTGAAAGACTTGCACTGAAATTTATCGCATCATTATTCATCCATCTGATTCCCTTAAACAAAACCGTTTCATTATTGCAATGAGATTTTCTTTCAGTTATACTATTACATATAACACATTTATACATTGACTGAATTTTACTTCCCAAAATACTATCAGCGACGCTTCCGATAAAACCACTTACTACGATGACAATCGTATTCAATAAATAATTAAACTCCATCCAGGGTAAAGAAGTTGCGGCAATCACAAATGCACCTGCAATTGAACCTATTGTACCTGGTAAAGAAATTCCTCCTGAAATTCCTTGCTCAACTTTTTTAAATGAAACTATATCAACAGTTTTTGTTTTAATAAGCGTTCCGATTTCTGTTGCCCATGTATCAGCACACATTGAAGCAATGCAGGAAACATAAACGGTATAAAATAATTCCTGCGGATAAAAATAATTTATTACTACAAGAACAGAACCTAAACCACCATTTGCTAAAACCTGCAAATGATCTCTTTCACCGGATTTTTCAAAATATGTTTCAACAGATTCATTTTTTCTTTTCCTGTATTTTGAAAGAAGACTTGATAAAAGAAAAAATGTTACAATCGGAATAGTCCATTTCCATGTACCAAAACCAAAAATTATTACAGCAAGAAAAAAAGTAGTGATGCTTCCTGAGAAAGTTAAAAGTTTGAAGCGATATGACAGGGAAACGATAATTAAAGAGAGAGTTATTCCAATCACAAAATCAATAAATAAACTTTCAGATTGATTAAGAATATTCAAATAAATCCAGTCCTATTTCGGTTTAAGCATAGTTTTTTCGTCGCAAATATAGACTTATGCTTTTCTTAAGTCAAGGTATTTATGAAAATATGGGGATTCACTTAAAGAATAATGTTAGATGGGATGTAATTTCTTATAAGCCTCTTTCCTAAGATTCCTTTTGCGTCAATATTTTTTGAAGAACTTTTATTCCAAATTCTGTATGTGAAATAGTACCAAAAATTTTTAGTGATTGGATTAACCTTTTTATCTGATCAGCTTTTATTCCCAATCTCAAAGCACCATTTATATGAGAATAAAGTTGATCTTCAAATTCAAGAACAGTTAACATTGTAATTATGGACAACTCTCTATCTTTTAAGCTTAACTGTTTTCTGCTCAGAACTTTTCCATAACCTTCAGTTACAAGCCAGTCAGCAAGTTCCGGTGAAAATGTTTTTACATTGCTGATTAGCTTATCATATTTATCTCCATAAACTTTTTTGCAAGTTTGTTCTCCTCTTAATCTAAGTTCCTTAGTTGATAAATCACTATTTATTTTTTTTTTATGTGGAAATAAATCGTTAAAAATTTTTAATGAAATTAATGCAGAAGGAAAACCTACAAACAAATAACTCTGCAGCAAAGTTTCATAAATTTTATTCCTTGAAAATTTCTTTTCTTTTGCTATTAGTAAAAGTGATTTGAGCAATTTATCTTTTCTTAAAACTGAAGCTGCAGCAATTAAGGGAAGAATAAAGTCTAATGGAATTTTTTCTTTTGTTATCATCTGCAAAAACTAAAAACCCCCGCAAAAGCTGGGGGCAGATTAAAAAATTAATTTTTATTTAACATATCATTAGTTAGTGCGGAAGACGGGACTTGAACCCGCACGCCAATTAAGGCACTACCCCCTCAAAGTAGCGTGTATGCCAATTTCACCACTTCCGCAAATTTCGCTGATAAAAATATACCTGCTTCCTCAGAAAAGCAACCCTAATCAGGACTTCTTACATATTATCAACGAATACAGTTTATGTCAATCCCATTTTCTTTTCTTGTGGTGAAAAAGAACATCCCTTATCTCTTCCTTAAAACGTCTTTCAAATATTGCAAGTTGTGCAAGCTGTTTATTGGAAAGAATATCAGATAATGAATTAAAAAATCTTTTTTTCTCTTCTTCAATTTTTTGATGTGCCACAAGGTAGTTATCAACCAACTTTTTTAGCTCAGGGTCATTCTCATCTTTAACTGAAGATATCTTATTCTCAATCTTACCAAACTGTAAATCAATCTCATCAAATAATTTTTTCATTTTATCTTTATGTTCATTATGCCTCGTAAAAAATTTTACTGCTGTCTCTTCATCCATGTCAAGTGTTTCCAGCAATTTAATTTTTTCCAATGCTTCAATCTTTTCTTTAGGATTTCCTTTTTTATCATCCTGACTGAAAGCAGAAGTAGTCAAAATTAACATGAATAAAAAAGGTAAAAGAGTTGTTTTCATTCTAACCTCAATTAATAAATCTTTTTGGAAATTATTGTATTGTAAATGCCGTCTATTTCTTCTTCTGAAAGCTTATTTAGTATGTTGTAAAATTCATTGCTTGTAACATCGGCAATGTAATCCCCGGAATTACCGTTAATATTTAATTCATTCCGGATCATTGAATTAAAAAGAGAATCATATTCAACCGGAACTTCATCGGTCAATTGTATTGAAGTATGATCTCCGGGATTATTATTTAAATATGAATTTAATTCTTCACTCTCTATTCCCTGCATAACTAAATTATCATTGTTTGCTATTTCCCCATCTTTATTGAAAATAAAAATTGCTAACAATGAAATTACAATGAGGAGAATGCTGCTGAATGCAAAAGCTGGTTTTAATCTAAAACTTTTTTGTTTCTTAATTCTTTCCCTGAACGCGGGAATAATATTAACAAAATAGGAATCCTGAATATTTGGATTGCTAAAACTTCTGAATTGATTCACGGTGTTTTTATAAGATTCAACCAGCTTATTTAATTCTGAAGAATTATTAATTTCTTCTTCAAACATTTTTAATTCTTCACCGATTAATTCACCGTCAAGATATTTTCTTATTTTTTCTTCATTCTTCATTTTGCATCAACCCGGTCATTTTTTTTAATGCATGGAAATAATTTGATTTCAAACCTCCGACACTTTTACCAGTTAATTCGGATATTTCTTCATAAGACAAACCATCAATAGCCCTCAGCATAAATACTTCACGTTGCTTTGCCGGAATTTTCTGCAGATATTTTTCCATCCTGATTACCTCTTCTTTATTTTCAAGCTCATTCAGTATGTCTATATCAGCAGCTTTATCAAATTCATTATCCTGGAAAGAAAAAATTTCTCTTACAGATCTTCTTCTTAAAAGATTTATACTTCGTGTGGAAGTTATTATATAAATCCATGTATATAAAGAAGATTTGAACCTGAAACCTTTTAATTTTTTATACATTACTAAAAGAACTTCCTGGACTATTTCATCAGCATCAAGATGATTTCCGGTCATTTTTCTTGCATGCCAGTAAATCCTCTGCTGATATTTCTTGCCGATTTCATTGAACGCCGATTCATCTCCGCTGATAAATCTTTCAACAAGATCATAATCATTATTTTTTTCCGTCATATATCAGCAGA
>CAYNUV010000249.1:0-5102 GCA_964400245.1 uncultured Ignavibacteriaceae bacterium | reverse complement strand
ATTATATTTTGCAATAAGTTCTTTAATTCGTCTTATCCTTTCAGGTAAATAATATTTACGATAATTCTTTCGAGTATCAAAATGGGGTAATTTTATTGATTGATAATCCCAATTAGCTGTACTTTTATTAGGTAAAGGTAAAAGCTCCAACAAAAGATTGTTACCTATTATCCTTCCTAAACTATTTTTTTGAAAATTAAGTATGTTCTCTTTGTCAATAGTATTACCTTCTATACTTAATATTAATCGGATTATTCCACCCCAAGTCTTTTGAATTTTAGAATTATCACCAAAGTACTTTTCTTTAGCTTCTGTGTTTATTCCAACTAAAATATCCGTCGATTCTTTTCCATCCCACTTTTCAACATAATTTTCATAGAAAACTGAAACAGAATTTTCTCCACCTTCTTCCATTCCAACGAACCAATATTCACCATTTAAATTCCCATAACCAAAAAAACCTAAGCAAAACTCTTCTATTAATTTTTCGTTCATAAATTTATCCTTATGATTTAAGAAACATAACTTTTATAAAACCTTTAATTGCCTGCACAGGACGCATTTTACTTTCTTCATTTCCATAAATAGCAGGAATACTTACAAAACCAATTTTTAATTTATGTTTTGCAGCTTTAATAATCATTTCACTTTCAGCTTCATAACCATCAAATGTTGGTAAGATAAGATTCAAAATGCTTGTCCTGAAACCACGGAAACCACACTGGCTATCTAAAATTTTTGTTTTAGTTTTTATACTAAGAAGCTTTGAAGTTATTTTATTACTTAAAATTCTTTGAAGCGGCATATTTCTAATGTCTTCCATCCTGTTGCCGATAACAATGTCGAAGGTATTTAGTTTTTCTATAAACAAAGGAATTAATTCGGGTTGATGCTGAAAATCTGCATCAAGGGTTAGAGTAAAATCTGAATTGAGTTCAATACTTTTCTTTAAACCTCTCTTAAGAGAATAACCCTTTCCCATGTTGAAATCATTTTTAAGAACAATAATTCTTTCACTTAGAGGAACAAGATTATATGAATTGTCATCTGAGCCATCATCAATACATATAATAATATCTGCAAAGTCCAGAGTCTTTTCAATTATTTCTTTTATAGTTTTTTCTTCATTATAAAAAGGAATAACAGCACAAACTTTATTTTTCCCTGATGTACTGTTCAATTAAACTTCTCCAACCTCTTGATTGCTGAGGCCTGACTGCTTTAATTAATTTTTGTTTAAGGTTTTCTTTTGATAATCCTTTGGTAAGCTTTCCTTCCTCTGCAACAGAAATTGCTCCTGTTTCTTCCGAAACAATAACTGCAATTACATCTGCTTGTTCAGAAATTCCAAGTCCTGCACGATGACGCATTCCCAAAGCTTCACCATCAACAGTAGTTGTTTGAGAAAGTGGCAAAGTACAACGTGTTGCTTCAATTATATTATTTTTAATAACAACTGCGCCATCGTGTAAAGGTGAGCGTGGGAAAAATATTGATGTTAATAATGATTTAGTAAGCCTTGCATTTATTACTTCACCTGTTTCTGCAAAACCTCTTATGCCTGTTGATTGTATTACAATGATCAGGGCGCCATGCTGATGCTGTGATAATTCAAATGCAGCGTCAGTAATTATCATTGCAGCTTCGGAAGATCCCGGCTTTGTAAAGAGATTGAAGAAAGGATTTTTAGCAACAAATACAAGCAGCCTTCTTATTTCTGGTTGAAATAAAATAAGGAAAGCTATTACCCAAATATCCGTAATGAGTTTTAAAAGCCAGCTTAATGCTTTAAGATTTATTGCCTGTGATACAAAGGAGAGGACAAGAATTATCATTAATCCAACAAAGATTTGAGCAGCAATTGTTCCTTTAAGAAGTGTGTAAAGTTTATAAACAATGAAGGCAACAATTATGATATCTACGAGATCAATAAATGTTACTGTAATAAATCCTATTTTGAAAAGATCAAACATGTTTAATAAGAATATATATAATTTAAAAGCTGCTTTACTCTAACTGCATTGGCAACATTATGTGTCCGGATTATCTTTGCACCATTCCTGATAGCAAGTGCTTCTGCAACTGAAGTCATTGTATCTCTTTCTTCTATTTCAAGATCTAAGTATTTACCAAGAAACGATTTGCGCGATAAACCGATTAATATTGGGTATCCAAGGCTTTTAAAATCAGGTAATCTTCTTAAAATTTCAAAATTATCTTCTGCTTTTTTTCCAAAACCAATCCCTGGATCAATAATAATATTTTTTACTCCAGCATCTTTTGCTTTTTGAGTCTGGTTATAAAGGAACTCATATATTTCATAGATCAGATCATCATAAACAGGATTGGTTTGCATATTTTTGGGAGTTCCTTTGATATGCATTATAACAAGTGTTGCAGAATATTCTTTTGCAACTTCAATTATTTTGGGATCGAATGTTAATCCGCTGATATCATTAATAATTCTTGCACCTGCTTTACAAGCTTCAATAGCAACGTTTCGTTTTGTCGTATCAATAGAAATAAAAGCATTCGGTTTATTGTTAAGAATCTCTTTAATAACAGGAATAACTCTTCTAAGTTCTTCATCTTCTGGAACAGGATCAGAACCAGGCTTTGTTGATTCTCCTCCAACATCAATAATGTCTACACCATTATTCAGCATTTGAATTGCATGAGCAACTGCATCTTCTTTAAATAAATATTTACCGCCGTCTGAAAAAGAATCTGGAGTTACATTTAATATTCCCATTATAACTTGTTGTTTAAACTCAGTTTCACCAATCCTTACAGGCATTTTATCATAGTCTTTAAATTGTAAATAGGCTTTCTCTATTTCATTAGATAAATCTTTCATATCGGATTTTTCAATATCATGAAGCAGTGTATCAAAGTTATCAAATGAAACCGTTAAGTAATTCTTAAGTTCTTTTCTATCATCTTTGTGCAACGTGATTTTATTCTTTGAACAAATATCGGAAAGTTTTTTTAGACAATGCTGATCTATCTGCGAAAGGGTGAGTTTTATATCAGGAGATTTTTTTTGATCTCCAGTTTTATAAATTAAATCTTCGGTAAGTTCATTCACCTGGATTATCAATTGTTATTAAAATAAAATAGTTGAAAAAATTTAAGTGATAATTTTCTTTTTACTGCTGATCAGGTTTTTAAATTCAAGAGTTGTTGCAGTAATGTCTTCATTTTTAAATATTGATGAGCCTATTACAAAAGCATCGCAACCTGATGAAAGAATATTTGATACATTCTTCAGATCAATTCCTCCATCAACTTCAATAATAAAGTTTGTGTTCATTTCCTCTCTTAGCTTCACAGCTTCTTTAATCTTTCGTAGTGAGTTTTTTATAAATGACTGACCGCCAAACCCGGGATTTACAGACATAATGAGAACAAGATCAGCATATTCCACTATATCCTTTAAAGATTCAACCGGTGTTGATGGATTAATAACTACACCTGCTTTTGCACCAAGTTCTTTAACTCTACTAAGAGTTCTATTGAGATGAACATCCTCTTCATAATGAACTGAAACTATGGAAGCTCCGGCATTAATAAAATCCTCAATATAATTATCAGGATTTTTAATCATAAGATGAACATCAATTGGAAGTTTCGTAACCCGTTTTACCGCTTCAACTACAATTGGTCCAAAAGATATGTTTGGAACAAAATGGCCATCCATAATATCGCAGTGAATCCAATCTGCTCCTCCCATTTCCACTAAGCGAATTTGCTGACTGAGATTTGCAAAGTCCGATGCTAATATTGAAGGTGCAAGTACAGGCATTTATTCAATTACCTCTTTCTCACCGGGTTCTGCTTCTTTAGTAATGAACAGATCAACTGCATCACCGGGGCTAACTTTATTTCCTTTACTTGGATATTGATCAAGCACTGTATTTGGTAAAAGAGAAAATGATCTCTGGTAATTAATTTTTCCAACGATTAAAGAATTATCTATAAGAATTCTTTCAGCTTCAGAAAGAGATTTTCCTACAAGATCCGGAATTTCTATGCTGCCCTCTCCTTCACCAATGCTAATGTCAATTCCAATTGATGAACCTTTTTGAACACGTGTTCCTTCTGCAAACTCCTGATCAAAAATCATGTCTTTGGGATTATTGGATGGAACTTCATCAATTGTCCCTAACTTTAATCCGATTCTCTCCAAAGTTAATTTAGCATCGCGAATAGATTTTCCTTTTAAATTCGGAACAGTTACAACTGGTTCGCCGCCGCTTATAAAAAGATAAATTCGTCTTCCCTCTTTAACGGTTTCACCTGCTATAGGTTTCTGAAAAACGATAGTTCCCTTTTTGTACTTCTCATCATAAGTAGTATCACCAATAATTGGTTGAAGGTTTAGTTCCTCTAATTTGCTTATAGCTTCTTCTTCAAATAATCCTTTAACATTTGGAACATTAACTTCCGGTGACCTTACATACCACGGAAAAACCACATGATCCATCACTAAAACTATAACAATAAAGGCAAAAAGATAGAGAAGAATTTTTCTTACAAGCGGCTTTTGAAGTATGTTTTTCATTATACGAAATATATCAAATGACCATTTCTTAAACAACTTAAAGTGATTATCATTATAATTGACATCAGAAAATTATTTAATTCAGGCTGAACAATTAATGTTTAAGAACTATTTCATTCTCAACCGGCTGGCTGTTGAACTTAATAATGAAATTAATAACTATTTAATTACCAGAGCTTTCTCTTTTGAAAAAGATAAACTTGTTCTTCTCCTTTATAAAAATGATGAAGAATTATCCCTGGAAATATCAGTTAACCCAGGAATTCCATTTATTATTAAAAAAAATATTTCCATACCTAAGATAAATTTAGTCGATCTTTTTCAACATTCTTTACCTGCAAAAATTAATTCTGTTGAGATATCTGAACGGGACAGGATAATCAGTATAAAATCCGATAAAGTTTCTTTTTACTTTACAATCAGAGGTAAGTACACAAATTTCGTTTCCATTTCTGATGAAATAATTAGTTTCAAAAAGATAGAAAAGAATTTACTGCTCAGCTTCAGGAATGAAGTTTCAAATCATAAATTCATCCAG
>CAYNUV010000248.1:0-5104 GCA_964400245.1 uncultured Ignavibacteriaceae bacterium | reverse complement strand
TACCAGAAAATAAACTATGTTTTGATTTGAAGGAGCAATTTCAATTACAATCCTGTAATAAACAGTAGGAAAGCTCGCTGGAGTTATATCTGTCCAGGTTATTCCACCTGTAGATCTTCTTATTCCACGAAAGCCAGCTAATCCATTACTACTGATTCCAGAATAAACCACCCCAGTTGTAGAAACTGCAACATCAGCGAAATCTCCGTTTAAATAATCCCCAAGAGAATTCTGCCATATATCCCCGCCATCTGTTGATCTTTTTATACCACCAATAACAGCAGCATAAACTTCACTTCTCACGATGTTGGAAGGATCAATTGCAACATTCCATACGTAATCAAAATCTCCGTCCCAGTATTGGGGAGTTCCGGTAGAAGTTGAAGATAATAAGTTCCAGCTTCCGCCATTATCTGTCGATTTATAAATACCATCTCCCCTGAAAGGTGCATTTCCTCCGGCAGCACTGTTACCAGCTAATTCTCCTGTACCCGCATACCAAATATCCTCTTTCCCGCTGCGTGTATCCTGAACTAAGCATGAAACATTATGAAGTTGAGATGGAGATAAAGTTCTTGTCCATGAGGCTCCATCATTTGTTGAACGGTAAAGCCCACCCGATACTCCACCTGCTATGATTGTTACATTTGGAGGTGTAGTTGTTCTGATATCTACTCCGAGACCACGTGTTCTTCCACCAACATTATTTGGTCCCCGTTCGGTCCAGGTTAAGGAATTTAAATTATCTATCGTTCCGTTCTTATTTAAATTTTTAACTCTTTTAGGCAAGCTTGCTGCAAATTCCTGCTCAAGTATGTGGATTCCATCAGGGATTTTATTTGTTACGGGATCTCTCAACATGAGGAATTCCTGGTATGCTCTTGCATGAGGATCATCTTTAATACCTTTGGAAAGCGCTATTTCTGAAACGGAATCATCTTTTATTTTAAGATTAACCTGATTGAGGATATAAAATAATGCTAATACTACGGCAGCAGCTATAATAAAAATATTTTTAGATTTATACATATTTCTAATGGAGTTAAAAATCATGCCTAAAAACCAATTATTATACCATATTAATGCATGTGGTTTTCAATAAATGAGCGAGTTGTTTTAGAAGCTGAATTAAAAAGGAAGTAAATCTTACAGATTTAAAGGGAAAAATCTAACGAAGTGAAATGTAGCAGTTTAAGAAGAGTAGATCTTAAGCCAATAATAGAAATAATTTCTTTTAGGATAATTATTTTGTGTGAACTTCTTTGAAACTCCTTTTTCATTTAATAATATTAAAAAAAAAGCCGGATTAACCGGCTTAACGAATGAAAGTTAAATACTAACTTTTCTTTTTCGTTCTTATGTTTATTTCAATTGGGATCCATTGCTCTTTATTTATCAGTTTTACGATGTTGAAAAGTGGATATGAATATAACAACGTAAGAAACCAAAATAAGACCGAATAAACTAACTAGTTTTATTGATATTATTTCCATTGTAATACCCATTACCTTGAAAAACCATATCTTGAACCAGGGATTTCCATAATGCTATAATTGATTGATACATCCCGTACTACAAAATTATTTAGCTCAAGGTCTATTATTCCACTTGGAACACCCACAATTAAAGCTTCAATTCCATCTATATCTCTTACAGTCCCATCAGGAAGAACATCCTGGAATTTAACATTTGAAGGATTAACACCTGTTAAATCAAGCCCTTCAAATCTCAACTCAAACTTTAAAGCAGGCTTAAGAAAGATTATAGAAGGCGAGAAAGTTACAGCACCTGTTACATCATCAACAGTCATAGTGATATAATGATTTCCCGTAAAAGTATTAGGATCCAGCTTTAACCTGGCATATATCTCTACTTCACCGTGAGGGCCACCCCAATAATGGTCATTAATTATTAATTCTCCGCCTTCGTAACTTTTTATATATTTTGTTACGGAGAACGTTGTTTCATCATTATCATCGTCATTATCATCATCATCATTATCATCATCATTATCATCATTATCATCATCATTATCATCATCATTATCATCATCATTATCATCATCGTCATTATCATCATCGTCATTATCATCATCATTATCATCGTCATTATCATCATCATTATCATCATCATTATCATCGTCATTATCATCATCATCATTATCATAATCATCATCTTTTGAAAGACTGTTTGAAAGACTGGGTTTTGGTAAAGAAATCCAGTTAGGCTCAGTCCTGTTTTCCGGCTCAAGAACCTCGCTGTTTTCCTTGCATCCTACACTTAAGAAGAGTAAAATTGCAAAGAGCATAAATAGTGTCTTCATTATATTTCCTTTTTATAAAGTTTAATAATTATGTTTACTGTTCCCTCC
Source organism: uncultured Ignavibacteriaceae bacterium (assembly GCA_964400245.1). Taxonomy (GTDB): domain Bacteria; phylum Bacteroidota; class Ignavibacteria; order Ignavibacteriales; family Ignavibacteriaceae; genus RBG-16-34-14. The sequence continues at coordinate 2,733 of CAYNUV010000248.1, read as the reverse complement.
TGTACTATAAACGATTACACTATTTAGGAACCTGCCCCATCAAGACAATAGAAATGCCAGCATCGCTTTTGTAATTGTTACTTATGATTTTTTATTGATTATAATTATTGGAAATTCTTACATGATAATCTTGTAAGTGTTACTGTTCTATTAAGAAGAGGTGGGTTTAAATGAAACAGATTTAAAAAATTATCAAAAATATGGTCTTTTTAATATAAAAATAGAAGAAAAATAGCAGGTGCATAATTTAATGCTTCTTTAAATTACAATTTAAAAATAGTTGCTATTGAAATAATAAATAGATTTGAAAAATTTAAGAATGACTAATTGCAACCTGGATAGTTAACTTTTATTTGAATGTCTTAATCTTTTAAAGGTATAATCCAGTTTGCTGGTGTTAGTGTACGTGATTGTGTAGCGAGGTCTACATTTGGATGTATAAGAAATTGATGCTTACGACCATTTAAAGAAGATATAACCTCAGCGTGCACCTGTATTTTTTCATATCCTTTTTTGTTCATTTCATCAGCAATATGATGAGCAAACTGAAGTATCATATCCGGTTTTCCAGACATACTTTTTAGCTGCCATTTTTTTAAATATTTAAGTGAATTTACTTCCCATTTAATATTCTTTTCCATATCAGTTACATAAAAAAAAGCCTGCGTATTTTTATCACGAAGCTTCATATGCCAGCTAAATCTATGTCCCTCTTCTGTCCAGTTTACATCACCCGGATAAATAAAATGCCTAAGGGGTACAATTACCTGCAGTGACAGATATATAAATATTAAAATTGCAATTACATAATGTTTTGTCTGCAAAATTAATTTATAAGGCTTAATATTTTTTATTAGTTTCTGCCCTTTCTTTTTAAATATAAACCCAAAACTCTTGAATAATTTTTTTGGCCAGGAAGGCTGAAAAAAAATAGTTGTTGCGCTTATTGCCAAAAAAGGAAATATACCTATTGAGAATAACCATGAATTTGTTAAATGAAACAGAACTGCAATAATAAATGCAACCGCGCGGGTTCTTTTCCATAAAAGAAAAGGAACAATTAACAGATCAAGAAAAAGACCGCCATAACTAAATAAATATACCATCCACTCATGTTCAAAATAGGATCCGATAAACGAATAATGAATACGTTTTGATAACCACATTCGCATTGGTTCACCATTTAACCAATCCGTATTAAATTTAGCTAACCCGCCAAAAAAATATACTATTCCTATCTGAAATCTAAGCAGCCAGATTGTCCATAAAGGTATTGTATTGGATTTAATGGATGGTTTTCTCAAAGAATCAAGGGAAAAGGATTTATGAGCGGGAATGAAAATCATTAAAAAACTGATGAGAGATATTAAATAAAAATGATTAAGATAAGTAGCCTGATCTAATAGAAATACATAAGTAAATCCTAAAAAGAAAAGAATTGTACTAATGCGGTAAAAAAGACCAACCATTATCAAAACTGCAAGTATTCCAAGTATCACAAAATGGATATACATACCATTTCCTGACCAGGGACTTATCCAATCAAAACCATAATATGTAAAATGAAAACCCGGTTTAATCCAATATTTCTCAATCCAACCGTATTCAAAATAACGACATACTTCCCATAAAAAAATAGCACCGAAGGCAATTCTAAAAAATATTATTGAAGAAATGTTTTCAGGTTTGAAAATTTTACTAATAAATATATTTTTCTGTGTAGAATGCACTTATCTGATTTTTATCCGTAGTTTTAGATTTGGTGAACTATATGAAAAATTACTTTATGATTTAAGAATTAAATCATTTGGTAAGTAGTTTCACAAAGGAAATGCCAAAAATTGAAGTTATGTACGTTAAAATAATTTAAGTTTTTTATTGTTTCCGGAAGTAATTCAGGTAATTTTTTCGGAAAATATAATATATAAGTAAGTTTTCTTGAAAGGATATTGAAAAATAGGCAGATTGAATTTAGTGATTCAAAATAAAAAATAAGGAGGGCAACATATCTGACTTATGTTAAATAGGAAAAGAGAAAAGGTGCAAATTCGACAGGGTTATTAGCTGATCATTCAACTAAATAAATCTTTTATTTCGCACTTCTTACTTTTAGAATCCGATCAACGAGAGATAATAGTTCGGCAGAACTATAAGGTTTCTTAAGAAAAAAAATTTTGTCTGAGCTTAATCTTTTTTTATAGTATTTCAATTCCACGATTCCAGCTATAAAAATTATGGGGAATTTATACTGATTTTGGATTGCCATTAAAGAATGGAAATAAGTTTTAGAATCCCCTAAAAGAAGAGAAAAAATTAATAAATCAGGAATAGTTTTTTTCATAGCTTTTAATGCATCGTTAACTGAACGAGGAGCACCTATTATAGAATAACTATTCGATTCAAAGATTTGTTTTAGATCCAATGCTACGTTTTCTCTGTTTTCAACAATTAAAATTTTATAGATTTTTCCGGGCATATATATGTGAACCTTAGATTTAAGTATAGAATAAAAAGGAAAAATTAAAAAAAGCCGCAAGCAGTGTTTTTGAAATTAAAGGTTATTTCAATTTTTCTTATTAAATATTTTAGTTAATAATTTGATAAGATAGTCGCTATAAGTTTGAAAAGCTAATGATTGTTTTTTTTTGAACCCCTACTCGCCCCCCTTTAATAAAGGTTGTGTGAAAATTCTAAATATGCCGGTAGTCGCAACCTTCAGGTTGCGAAATAAAA
>CAYNUV010000247.1:0-5172 GCA_964400245.1 uncultured Ignavibacteriaceae bacterium | reverse complement strand
ATCCCTGGAATTGTCATCGATTGCGCCGTGGTATCCAAGTTTTCCTTCTTTATTAAAAAGAAAACATTCGGGGGTGCGGTTTGCATCGAAGGCGTTGGCCATTTTAGAATTTTCATCAACTACATAGTACCAGTCATATCCCTGCTCTGCTGCATATTCCTTCATGTCAGCATATGAATCACCATCATCGCGTGTTCCCTCATTTGGATTAAGAAGGATCACCCCGATATCATTAGCAAGGGCGTATTTGCAAATTTCATTTGTACGAGCCTGATAACCCTTGACAACGGGACAGGTATTGCAACTGAACATCACTAAGAGGGCATTTTTCTTCTTTGCTTCTTTCAGGCTGATCTCTTTGTTGTACACACCGGAAATATTCTTGTCAGAAGAAGTGAATACTTCTTTGCCTTGGATATCAACTATTGTGATCACTAATTCGCTGAAATTTGCGTTGCTGATAGTGACGTTAAATGTTCCACTTGTAGGGTTTGGATAAACATTCACTTCCAGAGAAGTTACGTTCTCTTCAATTCCAGAACAATCCTGAAAAATTTATTAAGAAAGATGATGGGGATGAGAACAAGCATCATCACCATCATTAAACCAGAATTGTTTTTAATAAATATTTGTTAAATTTTAAAGGAGGTATGCTATGATACACAAAAAATATTCTGCTGATAAAAAAAGCTGTAAGGTTACATTTACTCTTCCAGCAAACGTTGACGCTAAATCAGCTTGCTTATGTGGTGATTTCAACAATTGGGATCTGGAGTCTGCACCTATGGAAAAAGATAAGAATGGAAATCTAAGTGCCACAGTTAAACTCGAAGCGGGGCAAGAATATAAATTCCGTTATTGCATTGATAATGCCCAATGGGAAAATGATCCTGATGCTGATGCACAAGTTCCGAATCCTTTTGGAAGTGAGGATTCAATTGTGAAAGTATAACTGGATATGAAAGATAAAGTAGTAAATATAGTTGGTGCCGGTCCGGCTGGTTTAACAGCAGCAATTTCTCTGGCTAAAAATGGTTACGATGTTAATTTATATGAACAGAACAATGATGTGGGATTAAGATTTAACGGTGACTTTCAGGGGCTGGAGAATTGGTCTGACCAGGAAGATACTTTAGATATCCTAAAACGGATCGGCATCAAAATTAATTTTTTATGTCACCCTTATTCGGGAAGCGAAGGATGGTTTTACGGTCCGAAGCTGCAAAAGATTCAAGTAAAAACATCCCGCCCACTGTTTTACCTTATTAAAAGAGGTTCAAATGAAAACTCATTGGACCAGGGTTTGCGAAAACAGGCAGAAGATCTGGGGGTTAATATTTTGTGGGATCAGAAATTAGACTCTGTTAATAATCAAACTGCCATTGTTGGCACAGGACCAAAAGCAGCCGATGCAATTGCAAAAGGAATAGTTTTTGGGACATCGCATAAAAATTGTTTTCTTGGATTTGTTAACAACAAAATAGCGCCAAAAGCTTATGCTTATCTGCTGGTGAATAATGGTAAAGCTACTTTTGCAACCTGTATGTTTGAAGATTTTAAGAATGAAAAGCAATACTTTGAAAGAGCGTTACGCGTATTTAATTCTGTAATAGATATTGATATTATAGAACCAAAAGAATTTGGTGGATTTGTTAACTTCTTCAGTGAACCGGTAATTTCAAAAGACAATAGAATATTATATGTAGGTGAGAATGCCGGCTTCCAGGATGCTCTTTGGGGATTCGGAATCAAGTATGCTATGCTTTCAGGGTATTATGCTGCACAAAGCATTATTTACAAAAACGATTATTATGAACTTTGCAAAAGGTATCTTTTCCCAAAGCTTCAAACTTCGCTTGCAAATCGGTGGTTGTTCGCTCACTTATACAATAAAGGATATTCTTTGCTGCTAAAAAAAATAGAATCATTGGATGATGTAATTCCAGCATTAAGAAAACATTACAATACTTCCATAAGTAAAAAAATTATTTATCAAATTGCTCGTAGATGGTATAAGACAAGATTAATAGATAAACAATGTATGCACGAGCATTGCGATTGCGTTTGGTGCAGACACGGTAAGCTTGCACATTGAACGAAGTGAAATCCCGTCTCGCGGGACGCATTGGAAGAAAACTGTTAGTTACAAAAAAGAGATGATAAAATGTTTGAAACCTTAAATAATAATAATAATAAATCGCGGCGGAATTTTCTGAAATATTTTCTTGGCGGCAGCCTTACTGCATTCGCTTTTTCTGTTATATATCCGGTTGTAAAATATTTAATTCCGCCGAAATCTTTTGAGCCGGTGCCAACTTCAGTTATTGCCGGGGAAGTTGGTGAACTAAAACCAAACAGCGGAAAGATTTTTAGATTTGGCAACGAGCCCGGCATTCTGATAAATACACCACGTGGTGAAATAAAAGCATTCACTGCCGTCTGCACACATCTGGCTTGTACCGTACAATACCGGGCTGACTTTGAACATATTTGGTGTGCCTGCCACGACGGTCACTATAACTTAAATGGAATAAATATAAAAGGACCACCGCCAAGACCATTAACACCTTTCAAGGTAAGTCTTAAAGGAGATCAGATTTTCGTTTCAAGAGAAAGTTAGAAAAGCCAAAAAATTAAATAGCGGTTGTTTATATAAAGGAGATGAGAAAATGTCAGAAACATTAATATATATAATCATTTTTGCCGTAATAATGTTTTTTATGCACAGAGGGCACGGCGCTCACGGTGGTGGTGGAATGGGTGGCTGCGGCGGTCATTCACACGGCTCACATAAAGGACACACTCAAAGAAACAATGAATCTGATGCAGATACTAAAAAAGAAAACGAGCACCAACATCATCATTAAGAAAACTTTATGAGCGATATTATTTATAAATCAGTAATACATTGCCCTTTCTGCGGTTTCGAAAAGGAAGAGACAATGCCGGTTGATGCTTGTCAATTTTTTTACGAATGTAAAAATTGCATGAAGATTATAAGACCTCAAAAAGGAGACTGTTGTGTATTCTGTTCTTATGGAACAGTTAAGTGCCCGAGCATACAGAGAGAAAGATTAAATCGGATTTGAGAAAAACAAATGAATGAAAAAATAAAAATACTAATAATCAGTTTTTCATTCGGATTGGTGTGGGGGATTATTTATTTGATTTTTTCATTACTGCATAGTATGACAGAGATGTTTCAATAAGGATTTCATCTTTCTGGTTGCAAATATTTTTAATATAAAAATATCTACACCTCTCACTGGATTTATTTTTTCATTTATAGACGGGTTTTTGCTGGCAGCAATTATTGAATTATTTCTCTTAAAATTAAATCGACATTTTGTTGATAAGGTTGATTTATAAAATAACGTAATAAAATTTTTTAAGAGTAAACAAATATGAAACCACACAACAACTTTCAGCATAAAATATTAATGCTGCTTTTGGTTTACCGAATCAAATTATTCCAACAGGGCGATATAATCACTTAAATTGGAGATGAAGAGATAGGTGAAAAAACTCCATTTATTAATATTCTTTTAAAACATAAGCTGGGAGAAAGAGTAAAATATTATAGAGATAACGATGAAAGAAGTGTATTAGTAGTTTTGGGTAAAACAGAGAGATAGAGTGAATAAAAATCTTTTCTATATCTATTTTTCAATTTTTCTTGTTTATGTTGGATATGGGCTGACTCTTCCTTTATTACCATTCTTTGTTGAACGGATGTCTTCATTACCAATGAGTCAGGAAACTGTTTCATTACATGTTGGAATGATAACCGGAGTATTTGCACTGATGCAGGTTCTCTTTGCGCCTCTTTGGGGAAAATTATCAGACAGCATAGGAAGAAAGCCATTGTTTTCTATCGGTTTAATTGGGACAGCCGCATCAATATTTCTTTTTGGGATAAGCAATAATTTAACCTGGCTCTATTCTTCGAGAATATTAGGCGGGATATTTTCAGCAGCAGTAATACCGGTTGCAAGCGCTTACGTTTCTGATTTATCTTCAGTTAAAATAAGAGGGAAAGTATTAGCCTGGATTGGCGGTGCAAGTGCAATAGGTGCAACTATTGGTCCGGCTGCAGCATCTTTTCTTACTAATATTAATCTGCCAAACGTTTTTTCTATTTGGAATTTTTCTTTTGATGAATTTTCAATTCCGTTTACAATTGTAACAATTCTGTTAGGTTTAAATTTATTTTTAGTAAAACAATTACCTGGGACCGCTAGTTATGGCAGTGATTTTACTTCTTCCATTACAAAAAAAGTTGAAATCCCGTTCCCCGGGGAAAAGGTTAATATTCTTAGTTTAATAAAAAATATTCGATTTCTTTTAATTCTCACATTTGTAAGCCAGTATTCATTAATGCTGTTCGAAGCAACTTTTTCCCTTCACGCAAAATATTTTACTAACTACGGCATTTATGAGTTAGGAATTATATTTAGCGTTTGTGGTGGAGTTATGGGTATAGCTCAAAGCTTTTTTATAGGAAATTTAATTGATAAAAAAGGTGAAAATGTTTTAATACCTGTTGGTTTCTTACTAACTGCTATAGGAATTTTTACACTTATGGTATTTGAAAATTTATTCCTGATATTATTGAGCGTTACAATCCTATCAATAGGTATATCTGCAATAACTCCTTCCCTCTCTTCTTTAATATCTAAAAAATTTCCTCAAAACACCGGTTCGGCATTAGGGATTCAGAATTCTGCTGATAATCTTGGAAAAGGAATAGGAGCAATTTTTGGAGGAGTGCTGTTCGCCTTAAATATTCATTTACCTTTTTTATCGGCAGGATTGCTGCTGCTTATAATTACATTAGGTTTATTTAAATATTTCAATTATTCCAGATCCGCAAAAAATTAATATTCTCTTCACAAATTCGTTTAACATCTTTAAAAATTTTAAAGATTCTTAAATCCTTCAAAAAGCAAAAAACTTAATTATGTGCTAAAAGCACAACTTTTTAATGGCACTTCTATTGCGACATAGAATGATAAATCGGGTAACTGTGAATCTGAAGACTGGGTAACAGCATATCTGAAAACCGGGCAACAGCGGAACTGAAGAAAATTATAAAGAAAGGTGTTAAACAAAATGAGAAATTCTAAAAATTGCATTGACGCTTGCCTTGCTTGCTCAATTGAATGTGAAGAT
>CAYNUV010000246.1:0-5179 GCA_964400245.1 uncultured Ignavibacteriaceae bacterium | reverse complement strand
TATGGATGGAATTCAGGTTGCGGAAACAATTTCTAAAGAATTAAAATCACCTATAATATTTCTTTCGGCTCTTACTGTTAAAGAAACTTTCCGTTTAGCTGCAAATACTTCGTATTATGCATTTATTCAAAAACCTTTTAATCTTGAACAGGTAGAAAAGATTATTGATTCTGCTTTGAACAGTTAATGGTTACCATTTTTTGAAGATAAAAAAAACAGCCAGTATTATTAATAAAAAACCAACTGTATAGTTCCATTTAAATTCCCCTTTTTAATGCGACTCAGTTAAAAACAATCCAGGAAGTAATTACGCTTGTTCGGTTTGGCACTTGGAAAACATATTCAAAAAATGCAATGCCCGAACTTAGAAGTAGACCCCTGAGATGAATAATTTTCCCTCTGGAAATTTGATTATCTGTTTATATATTACTCACATTATTTACTAATATTCTTTAACGAATAACAACACAGGAATTTTATGAAATACTTGCTTTCATGTGTTTCCATTTTGTGCTTAACATTTTTATTTGTATCCGGTTGTTCCGAAAATGAAGAAATACCTTTAGAAATAAATGCGCAGTTTAACGGGTTTGAAAGTTACGCTGTTGCAGAAATACTTACAAAGAATTGTGCTTTGCCCGAATGTCACAGGGGCGGAGTCTTAGAAAACGGTCTTTCTTTTGAATCATATTCAAAAATGATCCAGGGATCCATTGGGAGACATTTTGGTGAACATGATCATGGAAAAACAAATCCGAAGATTGCACATGAGGGTCCTTATGGCGGAAGCCCGGTTGTTCCTTTTGATGCTGAAAATAGTTTACTCTACAACCTGATTACCGGCAATATAGCAAATGCAGAACTCAAAATGCCTTATGAAGAAGAACCGTTACCGCAATCGCAAATTGATATTCTGAAAGACTGGATTAATAATGGAGCAAGAGACTTTAATGGAAATGTTCCTTACTCAGGTCCTAATAAAGTTTTTGTTTGCAACCAATGGAGTGATGAAATTTATGTTATAGACGCAGACTACATGGTTGTTTCAAGAGTTCTTAATGTTGATGTTAATACAACAGCAGTTGACCAGCCTCATAATGTGCAGATAAGCGGGGATTATTATTATGTAACATTAATATCTGCAGGACAATTTTTAAAAATAGATATATTAACAAATCAAATTATAGCAAGAGTAACAGGACTTGAAGTTCCGGGAATGATAGCCATATCTTCTGATGGTAAGACGGCTTATGTTTCAAAATCTTCTGCTGCTTCTCCTGTTTATGGTGAAATTTATGTTATTGATGTTGAAACAATGACTAAGAAGGAAAGTATTTCCATACCGATCGGGTTACCGCATTCAATTCAGTTAACTAAAGATGGAAATACTTTATATGTTGCTGATATGAATAAAGACAGGATCTATTATATTAACACAACGACAAAAGAAATAGAGGATCAGATAATTCTTTCAACTACATCACCAGCAACTTATGAACCGATGCACATATATTTATCGCCTGATAGGAATTATCTTTATGTAAATAACAGAACTTCAAGTACTATGATGATTATTGAAACAGCAACAAAACAAATCCTGCAGGAGATTCCAATAATGCATCATCCAATGCAGGCTGCTATTTCTCCGGATGGAAATAAAATTTATGTTGTGTCATTGCACGAACCTTATATAACTGTAATTGAAAAAGCCGGAACAACTTGGACAAAAACAGAATTTCAAAATGCAGATGCTTTTCATCATTTGTATGGAGCAGATCTTTCACCTGATGGAAGATATCTTTATATAACTTGCTCAAATGATGATAACCATTTTTCTCCTCCTTACAAAATTCCTGGTAAAGAAAGACCTTCCCTGCTTTGTATCTTTGATACACAACTTGGAGAATTAGTAAAGGTTCTTGATATCGGTTCTTATTCTACAGGAATTGCTGCGAGACAGAATTAGAGCAAGTTCAAGATCAAGTATAAGTTCAAAGATCAAGTGTAAGGGTTAAATGATGGAAGGTGGATTAGAATTCTTTTCTATTATTTCCTGAGCCAAATTAAGATATGCCAGCGATCCTTTTGCTTTTGCATTAAAAAGAATTGAGGGTTTTCCAAAAAATTCAGATTCAGTAATAGCTATGTTTTTAGGAATGACTGTTTTAAACATAAGCTCACCAAAATTATTATTCAGTTCATCATTAGTCATCGTCTGTGCTTTTGTATTTGATTCATACATTGTAAGCAGTATCCCTTCAACCCGTAATCTTGCATTAATAGTAGTTTTTATAGTATTGATGTAGTTTATCATTCTCTTTAATGCAGAGATGGAAAACTTTCCTGCTTTAACCGGAATTAAAATTGAATTAGCTGCCGCAAGAGCTATCGTTGTTAATCCTTTTATATATTGAGGACAATCTATAATTATATATTCATACTTGTTCAGTTCTTCAAGTGAAAGAATATTACTGAAGAGATAAGTATTCCTGGTAAGCCGCTCCAATCTTTCTTCCATTTCATGTGAAGCAACATTAGATGGAATAAAATCGAGGTTCGTCAAATCGGTTTTATGTATAACCTGGCTTATGGATTTAGCATAACTGAAAACCTGGAATATGTCTCCCTGGATCATATTGGTATCAAAACCCATATAAATTGTGCCTGATCCGGATGGATCAAAATCTATAAGAAGAGTTTTCTTTTCAGCAACAGCAAGGCTTGCAGCAAGATTAACGGCAGTTGTGGTTTTTCCAACTCCCCCTTTCGGTACAGCAACAGCAATAATTTTTTTCATATACAATAAGATTATTTAATTCCCCCAACAAACAATAACTAAATTATTTGATAATTCTTTTATAAAAAAATTTAAGATTAGTTGTAAGGAGATTTTTAATTCTAAACCTTGTTCAAAATAACTGTGAAAGTAGTACCATCACCCTTTTTGCTTTTCACTATAATGTCTGCTTTATTTAGTTCGATGTACTTTTTAGTTAAAGCTAAACCCAATCCATTCCCTTCAAATTTTCTTGAGTACCCTTCTTCTTCCTGAGAAAAAGGTTTAAACAAATTTGGAATATACTCCTGCGAAATTCCTATACCGGTATCAGTAACATCAACATTAATTTTATCATTTTCATTGTGATAAATTCTTACATCAACTCTTCCCTTATTAGTATATTTAATTGCATTATCAAAAAGATTCTGAAAGGTTTGAGCAAGTGTATATTCATCGCCAAGTATAATTGATTCTTTATTGCCGGGATTAAAATCAAGTGTAAGATCTTTTTCTTTTGCGAGCGATTTAAATTCATTTATCAGCTTTCTAAGAAGATCAGTAAGATCAATCTTTTCGATATCAACTTTGTAATTGCCTGTCTGGATCAGGGACATATTCAGAATAAGATCAATCGTTCTTAAAAGTCGTTTACCACCATTTTGAACAGCATTAAGTTCAGTATCCAATTCTCCCGGAAGTTTATCCATCAGGTGTTCACTTATAATTGTATTGTAGTTTAGAATAACATTCAAAGGTGTCCTTACCTCGTGTGAAACCTGTGCAAGGAAAACAGATTTTAATTTGTCTGATTCTTCTGCTTTTTCTTTTGCTTTTATTAATTCTTCTTCTGCTAATTTCCTTTCGTGAATATCGATTATTGTTCCCGATATTCCTACAATTTTATTATTTTCTCTTGTAAGATGAGCATTAATTTCTATCCACTTTAACCCATCATTTTTTGTAATCAACCTTGTCTGGGTCTTTGCAGATTCTTTTTTATTGAAAATAATAGAAATGATCTGATCAAAAGTATTTTTCTGGTCTTCTTTATAGATAAAATCAATAATAGGTTTACCAATACATTCATTTATTTTATAACCGGTTAACTGAGTCCAGTACCTGTTAATAAAAATTAATTTACCATTTGCATCAGTCAGGTAAATAATTTCATTAACTTGTTCAACAACCGATCTGTATTTTTCTTCACTTTCCTTAAGCATTTTCTGAGCAAGTCTGAACTGGGTAATATCATTAACAACGCCAAGTGTCCCGATTATTTCCCCCTTAGAATTTTTATAAGAAGTTCCGGAAATTCTTACCCAGAATTTATTGCCATTCTTTTTCTTCATCTGGATTTCATAAGTATCTGCTTTATTAGATAACCTGAGCCTGTTTTTTTCCAGAATAATATCTCTTTCTTTAGGTTCAAAAAATATTTCGTAACCTTTTTTTCCTACCATTTCATTTATTTTAAAACCGCTAATCTCACTCATACTTGAATTAGCGTAGAGAATTTTATCATTAATATCCGTAATCAAAAGTCCTTCAGCCATACCTTCTACAACTGTTCTGTATAACTCTTCACTCTCTTTCCGGGCATCTTCGGCTTCTTTAATTTTTGTAATATCTCTTTGAACTCCCCAAATTCTTCTTAACTTTCCATCCTCTATAACTCCAAGGAGATTGTTCAAAAAATATTTTTTATTTCCAAACTTATCATTCTCTTGTGTTTCGAGTTCAACTATCTTATATCCGCTTTTCACAAACGCCTTCAGATATTCAATAGAACGTGTTAAATTCTGTGGAATAAAATCATTTAGTTTCATGCCAATAATCTCTTCGGCTTTGGAATAACCGTACATTCTTGCCATTGCATTATTACATTCATCAAGGGAAGTATCCTTGTAGTATAATTCTATTTGTTTATCAACAGGAAGCGAAGTTGGCACCGGTTTAGTCGCCTCAAATCTGAATATACCTTCTGCACTTTGTTCTATTAAAGCAGCATATAAACTGTTTGCCCTGATTAATTCAATATTTTTTTCATTCAGTTTTTTAGAATAATTTTTAAGTATAAAAAAAAGAACTAAGGAAGTAATTAAAATGAATACAAGTCCTTTGCTAATTTCCCCTATAAAAATTTCATCTGAATTTATGTTAAGCAAGTTAAAAAGAAAAAGAGCTGATAAAATTATCCACAGCAAACCAATGGCTGAGTAAATAATTACAAATCTGGATGGACTGATTTTATTTTCTTTCTTTTCCATGCTCTAAATTTTTTGCGGGTTCAAATAGCTGGAATGTACAAATAAATCTTGAGCCCTTATTTTTTACACTTTCAATTATTAATTCTCCGCCATTCCTTTCAATAAATTCTTTAATAAGAACCATGCCTAAACC
>CAYNUV010000245.1:0-5185 GCA_964400245.1 uncultured Ignavibacteriaceae bacterium | reverse complement strand
ATAAAAAAAGTCCGTGATAGCTTAGTATTAAAAGTATCCGGCTGTTATCACGAATAATCGGGATGCAGGTTTGAGTTAAGTAAAAAATTTTATTCCGCGATAGCTCAATGGTGGAGCATCCGGCTGTTAACCGGAGGGTTGCAGGTTCGAGTCCTGCTCGCGGAGCCAAAGCCTCAGAAGTTCTGAGGCTTAGTAATTTTAAAGGAAAATTTTTCTCTATTATTATCTATATTTTTATTATCATTCATTTTGTCAGAATAACATATTAATGATTATTTCTATACAAGGATAACTTTTGTACGAATATCAAAAGAATGGCTTTTTTGCACAAGCTCCTGGAATGATGGAAGAGCTTTGCAAACAGGAACTTGATGAACTTGGTGCAACTGATACAAAAGCAGCTTACAGGGGGGTTTATTTTAATGCTGATAAAATTACTCTCTATAAAATTAATTATACATCAAGATTATTATCCCGTGTGCTTGCACCATTAATAACTTTTAGATGCTATCATCCAAATGATCTTTTAAAAGCAGCAGAAAAAATAAAATGGGAAGAAATCTTTTCTCTTGAAAAAACTTTTGCAATAAGTGCTTCTGTTGCAAAAAGTAAAATCACTAATTCGTTGTATGCTTCTCAATGTTTAAAGGATGGGATTGCAGATTATTTCAGAGCAAAGTTTAATAAACGCCCTAATGTTGAAACAGTAAATCCGGATGCCAGGTTTAATCTTCATATTGAAAAAGACGTTGCAGTAGTAAGCCTGGATCTGTCGGGTGAATCGCTGCATAAGAGAGGCTACAGGCTGCTCGCAGGTGAAGCTCCTATGCAGGAAACACTTGCAGCAGCAATCATCCGATTAAGTAAATGGAATGGAGAAAAACCTCTGTGGGATTCTATGTGTGGTTCAGGTACAATTCTTTGCGAAGCACTAATGCACTATTGCAGAATTCCTGCACAGAAACTCCGCACTAAATTTGGTTTTTTTAATATGCCTGATTTCGATCTCCAAACCTGGAATAAGGTGAAAGAAGAATGTGATTCAAAAATCCGTCCTCTGCCAAAAGGTATTATTTCAGGGAGCGATAAATCTCAAAGAGTTATAAATGTTGCGCAGGATAATTTATCCCGGCTTCCATATTCCGATTCGGTTGATTTATCGTGCAAGCCTTTCCAGCATGTTAAACAATTTGAAAACGGAATAATCATAGTAAATCCTCCTTACGGAATTCGTCTTGGCGAGATTGAAGAAGCCCGCGCACTTTATAAAGAATTGGGAGATTTTATTAAGACTAAATGTAACGGTACTTCAGTTTTTATTTACACAGGAGAGCCCTCATTACGAAAATATATCGGGCTGAAAACTTCCGGCAGAATTCCTTTAGTAAACGGAAAGCTGGAAGGAGTTCTTCTTCAGATTGATAGCTATGAAGGCAGCAGGAAGAAAAAATACCAGGATGACAATAAATCATTTAATAACGAATCATAAAAAATAAATCCACTGGAAGAGCAAATGGATAAATTTTTACTTGCAGCTTTTGAAGAAGCTAAAAAAGGATTTGATGAAGGTGGAATACCTATCGGTTCCGTTTTGGTAATTGATGGAAGAATTATCGGGCGGGGCCATAACAGGCGGGTTCAAAAAGGAAGCTCAATACTTCACGCAGAAATGGATTCTATGGAAAATGCAGGAAGACTTAAAGCAATTGATTATCGTAAAGCAATACTTTACTCAACTCTTTCTCCCTGCGATATGTGCAGCGGAACAATTCTCCTTTACAAAATCCCAAAAGTAGTAATCGGGGAAAATAAAACCTTCAGGGGACCGGAAGATTATCTTCGTTCACGTGGAGTTGAACTTCAGGTCTTAAATGACAGGGAATGTATAAATCTAATGGAAAATTTTATATTAAAAAATCCAGCCCTCTGGAATGAAGATATAGGTGTGTAGTTTTTTTTAATTAAATCTTTTCAATCAATAAAAAATGGTTCCTAATTTTTCAACCCCCACTTTTTAATATGTTTATAAGCCAGATAACCAACTGCTCCAAGCTGAACCATTCCTAATGCAGTTCTTACAATATTAAATTTAGATTTCTCAAGATACTGATCATACAAAGATGAATGGAGATACTCAGGCGTATAATCTTTTTGCTTATTGAAAGGAGAATCATTAGATAAATTTAAAGAAGCTTCGAGCCAAAGCTTTGCAGCGTCCGGGTTTACATTAAAATTGCGTTTCTGTTCCGTCAGATCCCTATAAAATTCAAACTCATCAAGCTTAAATAAAAGATTGTTGAGAGAGTTATTATGGATTTCTGTTGAATCATCTAACAATAATTTATTCTCTTCATCCTGGGCATAAACAATAATTGACGAAAGAATAAAAAGGATTACTATTTTTGTTTGCATCTTAAAAGTATTTTCAGTTCAAAACAAAAATAGTAAAATGAAACTAATGCAGCTATATAATGATTTAGGTAAAAATTTGAAGATAATCGGTTAGAATAATGTGGGAGAAAATTATATTACTATAAACTGGTAAAAATATTTGCTAAGCAAACTGCGGTCAATTAATGCTTCATTGGAATGAAGGTCCTCATCACCCTTAAAAGTACCCCGAGTGATTAGAAAATATTTGCCGTTGTTTGTTTTCTCTTTCAGTTCAGCAATATGCCCTTTAACTTCATCTTCAGTTACAACTTCTTTCAAAAGAAATCTTGCATTCATCTGCTGATCAAATTTTGCTTTCTTAAAAATTCCTCTTACATCAAATGAATCGGAGCCTTTGTTTTCTGTAACTTCAAGGTTCTTATAACCAAGCTTTGTAAAGAAGTTCTTGCCTTTTACCATAAATTCGCTTACCGAGTATTTATCAACTCTCTGTTCTGTTTCAAGCAATCCCTTTTCATACCTTTGCTTGAATTCCTCATCAGGCATATCAAATATTTCCAGCCACTCAGGATTAGTAATCATGTCAGAAATTACATCGGGGTTTACTGTTTCCATAATATGCTTATTAAGAAAACCTTTCTTATAAAGAAGCGAATGAATTTTTTCTTCAATAGTACCTTTCATCAGGTAGCTGTAAATATTCAGCTTCTCTTTCTGAACTCCTTTTGAAGAACTAACTATGGCATCTTCAGTTTGCCAGAGAGAAGTTGGATTCCACCAGATATCAAAATGAATAACGTAAGGAATTTCTCCGGGTATTTTTATTTTGGACTGCTTTACCCCGGTAACGAGAGCTGTTACAGAAGTATTGCTGTTGAAATTATTGAGAACGGTTTCCATTTCTTTAGTTGACATCCCGGGAGCGTAAGAAAGGAATTTAATCCCGCTTTTCTTAAAAAGTTCTTCAATCTTTTTAGTGCCGGCTTTATCATACTGTGAAAAGACAACTACTTTTTTATTGCTCTTGGCAATTGAGCTGACCTGCCTGAGCAGCTCTTTTGTTTTCCTGCTTTTCCCCTTTTTCTCGGAAAAGTTACAAATCTGTTTAAGCTGATGAAGTATTGTAAAAACATTTGCATTAAACCTCAAAGGGTTTCCTGACTCAAGGAACCATTGAACTTTTTCTTTTGCTGTATTAAAAGCTTCGTTATATTCTTCAACCTGCTCTTCGTCTAAAGTTAACCATTTATTCTGCCAGGTTATTTCCGGAATATCACCTTCAATATCTTTTTTAGATCTGCCAAGATAATTTTTTATAGAAAGCTTGTCTTTAAAAACTTTATTTGCTCTTTCCTTAATTTCTTCTTCAGGATAACTGCTTAGAATCCAGAGGTACTTTGGATTAATTATTTTTGAAAGTCTATCAACATTATAGTATTTATTGTTTAACATGTTCTGAACTTCATCAAAGATAATGCAATTAACTTTTTTCAATTCTTTGAGATCAACAATATTTTCTTCAATATCAAAGAAAAAGGAATCGTAAGATATAACCATAACATCGGATAGATTTTCCCATTTCACACTTCTTTCCTGTGGAGTTCCATCAATAACCTGCACATTCAATTCAGGTGCTCTATTATGAAAATGTCCGATCCAGCCATCATTTTCTCCAGCTATTTTTCCCCAGGCTCCTATTTCAGACTGATCACAAACAATAACCGCAGATTTAATTTTCTTACTTATAAAATGATTCTTTAAAGCAGCAACTGCCTGAACAGTTTTACCAAGCCCGATTTCATCCGTTAAAAGAGCTCGTTTGCTGTCTAATAAAAATTCAGCTCCGGTTTCCTGAAAATAATATAAAGACTCAAACTCATTTTTTGTTTCGCTTTCTTCTTCTTCAGGTTCATCCGGTTCTTCAAATTCTTCAGGTTCCTTTGCTTCAGTTAGTTCACTAACTATTACAGGAATTTCTTCTTTAACTGATTCTTCTTTATTAAACTCTTCTTTAACCAGTTTTTCCATAACTGATTTTTCTTCATATACAGCTTCTTTAATAGTTTTATCCTGATGAATTAATTCAGGTTCTGCTTTG
The DNA here is from genome assembly GCA_964400245.1 of uncultured Ignavibacteriaceae bacterium. GTDB lineage: Bacteria > Bacteroidota > Ignavibacteria > Ignavibacteriales > Ignavibacteriaceae > RBG-16-34-14. The sequence continues at coordinate 693 of CAYNUV010000245.1, read as the reverse complement.
GTAACAATTTCATTTACAGGTTGAGGTATCTCTTCTTTTTTAATTTCTTGTATAACTGGTTTTTGTTGTAATACAGGTTCTTTAGACCAGTTAAAATATTTTAACTCCCCTTGCTCGATATCGGGTTTTGAAAAATGCCTGAGGGATTCTCTTAATAACCTGACTTCATGCAGACTGATATTTTTGAGGAAATAAATTTTTGCAAGTTTAATTTTATCTAAGCCGACAATTTTCACTTTATAAATTTTTGGAGGTGCTGCAATTGTTTCAAATTCTACATTTGAATTCTTCCCTTTAAATTTTTCGCCGGTCAGCGATTCAGCTTTTAGTAAATCAATTTTCAGCACTTTTGGCTTTAATTCCCATTGGCAATCTCTAAGAGTTGATTGAGCAATCTTCCAATTAACTTCTTTAAGTTTTCCAACTTTAGGATGGAAATCTATTTCTTCAGGTTTATGCTTAACAAAAAACTCCCTGTCCATCAGGGTTATTTTTACAACCTCGGTTTTGCCGATATTAAAAAAGACTGTATTAGTTTTTACTTTTTTAGGAAAGAGATTTTTTATTTCAGGAAAAACGTAAACTTCTTTAAAATCGAATTTCTTTTTTTGCTGAGAAGTTTTTTCTAACCGGGTATTCAGGTGCTTGGTATCAGTAATTGAAGACTGGAAGCTTTCAACTGTGTGTTCGTTA
>CAYNUV010000244.1:0-5200 GCA_964400245.1 uncultured Ignavibacteriaceae bacterium | reverse complement strand
GTAGTATCATGAGTACCGCTGGCAGTTGTAATTGAAAGTTGTACGGTATAAGTTCCGATAACATCCGGTTTGAACTGTGCCCATGTGGGACTAATTATCTCTAAACTTGCTGTAGAGGGTGCAGGCTTAGAGATTAAGGTAAAGGTGGCAGAGTTAATTGGTTCGTCATTACCAATATTCCAAGCGGAGAGATATATATAGGTTTGGTTGGGCACAACATTCAAACCAGATGAAACCGAATTTGTAGTAAAACCTAAAGAAGTGAGTCGGTGTGGAGTTAGTGCTTCCGTCTTTATCATTGCTGTTTGAGCGAAAGTTACATTAAAAAAAACTATTGTTAGGAGTAGTAATCTAATTTTGCTTTTCATATTCATACCTTATAAGGATTTAATATTTGTTGCGGATTTTCCAAAAAACGTTCCATTACTTAAAAGCATTAAACATTGATTAAAGAGAAATATTCTAAGCTTCTTTCAATGCTGATTCTTTATACAGAGAAAATCCAGATTTTCATTTTCACAAATGAGAGAATTTGGGTGATGAAAATGTTAACACTGAGAGATTACCCCACATTGTTGTAGCAATTTTTATAACCATTTTGTTGTTTTTTCATTTTTTGTTAAAGTTTTTATTTAATACTAAATTTTAATGGTTCATTTAATTCTTAATCCTTTGGAGAAATAATTTGGATAATACATATAAAGCTGCCGGAGTTGATATTGATGCCGCTGATGAAACAGTTAAACGTATAAAAAAATTCGCAAAATCAACTTTTAATAAAAATGTTCTTTCAGATATCGGACTCTTTGGTGCCTTTTATAAACCTGACTTTTCGGGATTTTCAGAACCGGTTTTAGTTTCCAGTGTTGATGGAGTTGGTACCAAACTTAAAATTGCTTTTGCAATGAATGTTCATAATACAGTTGGGCAGGATTTAGTTAACCATTGTGTAAATGATATTGCTGTTTGTGGTGCAAAACCTCTTTTCTTTTTAGATTATCTTGCATTTGGTAAACTCAATCCTGATGTAGCTGAAAGTATTATTGAAGGATTTTCAATCGCTTGTATAGAAAATAATTGCTCTTTAATCGGAGGAGAAACTGCAGAGATGCCGGGTCTTTATGATGAAAAGGAATATGATATGTCGGGGACAATTGTGGGCGTGGTTGATAAAAATAAAATTATTGATGGTAAATTAATTAAGAAAGGTGATTTACTCATCGGCTTCAAATCAAACGGACTTCATACAAACGGGTATTCTCTTGCAAGAAAAGTTCTGCTTGAGAAATTTAAGCTTACCGAAAAAATATCCGGACTGAAATCAACTTTAGGAAAAGAACTTCTAAGCGTGCATAAATCTTATCTTCAACTTATTACTACGTTAAAAGATAAAATTCAGGTTAAAGGTTTATCACATATTACCGGTGGAGGTATTGTAGGCAATACAATCAGAATTCTTCCTAAGGGTTTAAGTTTGAATATTTACTGGAATGCCTGGGAAGTTCCGGCAATATTTAAACTTATTCAGAAAGCCGGAGGAATTCCTGATGAAGAAATGAGAAAAGTTTTCAATCTTGGAATTGGTCTTATAGCAATTTTAAATAAAGGTGATCAGAATAAAGTTAAAAAAATTGCAAAAGAATTTGGCGAAGAATCTTTTTTAATTGGTGAAGTTGAATAATGATTAAACATTTAAGTTATTTATTTTTTTCTGTTTTGATTTTAAATGGATGCGATGGCGGGATTGAACCGCAACCAGAAACTCAAACAGGATTTGGCGGAAAAATAACTTTTATTGGACAATGGCCAGACAGTATAATAAGAACTCATCTTGTAATATTTAAAGATCCATTAAATTCTGCCGGAGATTTTAGTGCTTTTAATTTAAGATTTGTGAGTACTGAAATACCTTTAAGTACTACAGAATATAATTTTTCTTCTCTCGATTCTTCCGTTGTTCCCGGAACAGGCGAATTTCAACCGGGTGAATATGCTTACGTTGCAGTTGCTCAGTCTTCTGTTCCGCAAGTTTCATTAAACAGGGTAGATTGGTTTGTAGTTGGTCTTTATTATAATAATGGTGATACTACAAAACCAGGGATACTTGGAATTCATGAAAAAACTTTTGTTGATAATATTAATATTATTTGTGATTTTAATAATCCTCCGCCTCAACCGCCGGGAGGGAATTAAATATATTGTTATCAGTAACTGATCATTGGTAGTCATTCATACATTCATTCATTCAACTATTCTTGTTTGAGTGAATGAAGTGAATGAAGTGAATGAAATGAATGATTGAATGAAATGAAATTTTCTCTTACTCTTGAACCTGAACTTGCTCGTGAATTTATTATGAAAAATCTTTTTTTAATTCTGATACTTTGTTCTCAAATATCTTTTAGCCAAACTTTTTCCGTATCAGGAAAAGTTGTTGATAAGTTTGGGAATCCTCTTTTAGGTGTTAATATTATTGTTTTAGAAGGGAGTATGGGAACTGCTACTAATTCCAATGGAGAATATATAATTGGAAATCTTACTCCCGGAGATTATAATCTTGAACTTTCAATTATCGGATATGATACTAAAACATTAAAGATTATAATCGCAGATAAATCAATTATTGCTGATTTTATTCTCACAGAAAAACCAATCGAATCTGAACAGGTTATTGTAACAGCAGGAAAGTATGAGCAAAAAATTTCCGAGCTTCCAGTTAGTGCGGAAATTCTTGATGCAGAATTATTCGCTAAAAAGAATTTTGTTAATCTTGAAGATGCTTTGAAGTATGTTCCGGGTGTTAATATGACTGAGGATCAGATTAGTATCAGAGGCTCAAGCGGTTACAGCAGGGGAGCCGGTTCAAGAGTTCTGCTTGCAATTGATGGCTTGCCTTTTTATACCGGTGACACTGGTGAAACTATCTGGGAAGTAATTCCGATGACTGTGCTTGAGAGAGTTGAAATAATTAAAGGTGCAGCAAGTTCATTATATGGTTCAACTGCAATTGGCGGAGTAATAAATCTTATCACCAGGAAAATTCCGGAAAATCAATCTATATATTTTAAATCTTATATCGGTGCTTATGATAAACCATCTCACAATGAATGGGACTGGTCTGGAGAATACCGAATGTTAAACGGACAAGTAATTTCCTATGAAAATACTTTTAATAATTTTGGAATAGCTGCATCATTTTCAAGGTTGGAAGATCTTGGTTACAGGCAGAATAATTTTTCTAAAAGATATATAGGTTTTATTAAAAGTGATATAAAATTTACTTCAACTTCCTCGCTAATGATTCTTGTAAATATCTTTACTAAGAAGAGCGGCAACTTTGTGTACTGGAGAAATTCACGCAATGCATTGGTTCCTCCTCTAAGCGATTTAGGACAGGTTGTGAATGCTGACAGACATATGTTTGGTGCGATATATAAGCATGTTTTAAATGATGGAAATCTTTTAAATGTTAAAGGAAGTTATTACTTCACTAAATGGGATGATGGAGCAACTCCGCTCAACAAATCAACGACTGATCTTTTCAGAGGTGAGATACAATTAAATTCCTTTTTATCCAATAGCTTAACTGTTATTTCCGGAATTGAAGGTTCCGGAACACAGGTTAATTCAACTCTTTTTGGAAATCCTTCAGCATATAGTTTTGGTATATATTCAAATGCTGATTGGAAATTTGATTTTCCTCTAATTGCATCTTTAGGATTGAGATATGATTATAACAAGCTTGATACTCTTGACGTAAGTAATGCTCTTTCACCAAGACTTGGATTGAATTATAAATTTTCCGATCAATTAATTTTCAGAACATCAATCGGTACTGGTTTCCGCGCGCCAACTCCTTCGGAAGCTTTCACTTCAACTTCTGCAAGTGGTATAACCGTTAAACCAAATCCTAATCTGAAATCAGAAACCAATCTAACAATTGAAGGAGGAATTAATTATAAAATAATAAATTCTCTCTCTATTGATCTTGCTTTTTTTCATAATGAGTTTTATGACTTTATTGAACCGGGTGTTGATCAGGCAGATGGACTGGTGATTTTTGATAATGTCACAAGAGCAAGGATACAAGGTTTTGAATTTCAGACTTTAATAGATTTACAGGAGATCAACACAAATATTTCTTTAAGCTATACTTATCTTTGGGCAAGAGATATTGAAGAAAAAAAAGCTCTTAAGTATCGTCCAAGGCATACTTTTTACAGCAGGATAGATTTTAGTTTAGCTAATTTTTTAGCCGGTGCCGATTTCAGATATTGGAGCCGCGTTGAAGAAATAGATGAAGAGTTAATTAATCTCGGCCGCATTCCAGATGGTGAATTGAGAGTTGAAGTTTATGTATTTGATTTAAGAGCCGGATATAATTTTAATCTTAGTAATATTCCTTTAAGAATTTTTCTTAATGCAAATAATATATTTAATTACAACTATGTTGAGTTGATTGGAAATCTTGCACCGATTAGAAATTATACATTAAGTATAGAGTTAATTTTTTAATATTTTTTATCTCTTGAGTATTGTTAGTTGAATATTGATTATTGAAGCTAAAAATTCTCAATAATCAATACTCAATTTTCAATAAACATTGAATAATTCACAATCATTTTTTTTATTCAATCATAAAGCCAGATTATGTTCATAGATACGCACGCACATTTATTTTATCCAAACTTTGCTGAAGATATTGATGAAGTTATTGAGAGAGCCAAATCTTCCGAGGTAGATTATATTATTGTTCCTGCAACAGACATTGAAACTGCAAAACAGGCTCTTGCTCTTGCAGATAAATATGAAATGATTTATGCTACAGTAGGAGTTCATCCCCACGAAACAAAAGAATGGAACAACAATAACCTGAATATAATCGAAGATTTGGCCAACCATCCAAAGGTTGTAGCCATTGGAGAAATTGGTCTCGATTATTACTACGACTTCTCACCAAAAGAAAAACAGATTGAAGCTTTTAAAACACAAATTGAACTTGCAATAAAATTAAATCTTCCAATTGTAGTTCACAACCGGGAATCGGATGAAGATGTAATGAAGATTGTCAGAGAATATTGTGACAGTGGATTAAGGGGTCAGTTCCATTGCTTTAATGGTTCTTTATCCGATGCTAAAGATTTAATTAGAATGAAATATTTTGTTTCATTCACCGGCAACATAACATTTAAAAAAGCTG
>CAYNUV010000243.1:0-5212 GCA_964400245.1 uncultured Ignavibacteriaceae bacterium | reverse complement strand
TGGGACAGCATTACCCACCATTTTGTATCCAGCAAAAAGATTATCATAATAAAAAGTAAAATTATCCGGGAAAGTTTGTAATCTAGCACATTCTCTTATTGTAAGGCGACGATATAATTTCTTATAACCTCTCTTAAATCTCATTACATCAGTTTCAACCTTTATCATCTCGGGGGCTTGAGGATGAAGAGAAACATGTCTTCCATTGGCTTGTATTGTAAAAGCTTCTTTATCCCAAGACAGAACTCGATTCCTAGACATATATATATATGAATAATTTCCTATCCAATATTCATGATTTGGTACGATACAAGACCCATTGTTGGAAATATTCTTATTTTTAGCTCTTATAGCATTATCCATTAAATCAATCAGATACTCTCTAACGATAGTTTTTCTTTTAATTGGTTGGGGAAAGGAAAATGAAATTCCTAAATCTTTTCTATAACCTACAATAAAAACTCTCTTTCTATTTTGTGGAACGCCAAAATCTGCTGCATTCAATATTTTATATTGAACATCATATGTATCGCCAGCTTTCTTTAATTTATTTATTATTTTGTTAAATGAACTTTTATGTTTAGCGGCGAGCATACCTGAAACATTTTCTATCACAAAAAATAATGGATTTATGCTATTAATAATTTTAATAAATTCATAAAATAATTTTCCCCTTGGATCATCTTCACCTTTGCCATTGCCTGCTAAACTCCAGCTCTGGCATGGTGGCCCACCTATAATACCAAACACATTTTGAGGAATTCCCGAAACAGATATTGATTTTATACTTCGTGTTTCAAGAAATGTTCTTTTATGATTTTCTTGATAAGTTTTCCATATATGCTTATCATTATCATTAGCCCAAATTACTTTAAAACCAACTTTCTTAAATCCTAAATCTAAACCTCCACAACCAGAAAATAATGAAATAATATTCATTAGAAAGTATTAAATGACTTGGTATTTAGTTTCTAAAAGTTTTTTTACTAATAAAAATGATGGTAGTTTTTTGAGAAAACTAAGCTTGTCATTTTTAAATTGATAGAGAATTCTGAATCTATCAATTATTATTGTTTTTTTTAGGATATAATCTTTTTGCCAGTTACCATTTATTTTTCTATAACTAAAAGGAATAAAAATAATATTATTTGTAAAGGTGCTTAAATTAATTATTGAGGACCAAGTCTGAAAGCTTGACTGATCAATTTTTTGGTGCCAGTCTATTCCACATGCACACTGACCAAAAAAAACTGGAATATTTTTATTAAAATTATTTTCTAGAGTTATCCATCCAACGATATCTAATCCTCCATCTCCAGTATCATTTTGTGCAAAATCATCCTCCTTTACCAGTAATTCTAATTCACCCAAATCAAAAGCTAAATCCTTTACTTTAACCCAAAGTTTTCCTTTATAACGTCCACTGTTCAACTTATGTTTACCAAATAAAAAAGTATTTGCGCTTAATGGTAATATCTTTTTTAAAGCTATTCGGCTTAATACTTCAAAACTAGCTGTTAAATCATTTTTTTCGTTTTTTATATATTCTAGGTTAGAACTAAATAAGAGTATTAAATAAAGTGTTCTTTTTAAAGAATTAGGATTTATTTTTTTTAGCATACTACCGGAATCGTCCAATTTAAAAGGATAAAATTCATTAAAAAAATTTTCTCTGCTTGCTAAAAGTTTAAACCAATCATCCACTCTAATATCCCATTTGTCATTAATTTCTGATCTACTTAATTCATCATCCTCATATAATTTTTCTTTATCCAAATTTTCATCAAATGGCTCTTCTTCATTTACATCATCAACAATTTCCCTAATCTTGTCTAATACCTCACTTTTTGTAATGATATGATCAGGATTAGTAAGACATAACAGTTCAATATAATCTGTCCAGTGATTATGATTTTCGTAGCCTTTATTAAAAGGAGGATAAAGCGGTCTTAAAGATGGATTATTGATTTTTTTTTTCATGAAGGGAAAATAATTATTTACTTTAACCTTTTTCTGACTAATACAATCAAATCTTCAACTATTATTGAAATCTCCTCTAATGCTTTCTCTTCGGTTGCGGTTGGTTTATTTATTTTAGCAATATAATTTGCAGCAATTTTTAAATTGTCTAAAGCTTCTAATAATGATTTCCGAAAAATTTCAGACACATCTTCAGTTAATTTTACGGCATCATCTAGTGGGGACCCGCTACGAAAAGCTTGCAACGAATCCTTATTCGAAATTACCTTGTCAAGTTTGCCAAGATTTCTTGACTCTCCCAATCTCGTTCTATTTTGATCATTTTTTCTGAACATCCAATCAGTAAGTTCAGATAGATTTTTTGTATTAAGCTTTTTAACTGCAGGTTCAGAACTTAAATCTACACCTATAAATCCAGCGATATTTTGCCTCATTATCCCAGTATATAAAGTTCCAAAATCTATTTCTTCCTCGCTTAAATTGGGTATTTTGAAAAAAGCTCTATCTGAAATTTCTTCATATATCTCTAAGGCTGTTAAAAGAAGTTTTACATGTTTTGAATTACTTCCAATTGTTTTCGCTAAACTTTTATTTTCTTCATCTGGAGATAGATCCTTTAAAGAATCTTTTAATTGCTTTAAATACCTAGCTTTTGCAAGTGGATTCCACGGCTTGACCCCGGTGATGTGTCTAAAACCCAAATAGTCTAGAATGTCTTCTCGTTTAGAGTACTCAATTACCGGTACTTCTTTTGGATGTTCTTCAGCCTCGTCAAATACTTGTTGTATTGATTTTCTTTTTATTGAAGCTAATTCAGGGTTAAACAGTAATTTCAAAGCCGTTAATCTTCTATTACCTTCAACAACTTCATATTTGTTATTATTTTTTTTTGATTTAACTACAAGCAGAGGTTCAGCATAAGAATAACCTTTTTCGCCAATTGAAGCCATTAACTCAATAATGTTGCATCTTTTAGCATCCATTCGGTTACTTCCTTTTCATTTGTCTTATCAATTGTACTAGGAAGCCTCGGATTGTTGGAGTCAAAGATTAAATCTTCAATTTGTTTTAATTCTATTTTTTTCCCTGAAGCAGCCATGTTTTACTTTTATTAAATGTTTCAATCAAATATAATACTATCAACTTCATAAAAGAATGCTCAATAAAAAAATTACTCCCTATTTATTTAAAATATCTATAATAATAATCTATGAATACCAACTTTTATTACAAAGTTTATTAGAAAATAGCGTGCCTTTTGAAATGAGTTAGCAATTTTATTTTCTTTTCCCCCTCATTAGGAATTAAAGAACTCTCAACAACACCTGTGCGTGTATTTCATGAGTTATAATTATCTTTCATCAGCATTTTCCCAGGAATTAAAATGATTGAACCTAAAGAGTTTTACAGGAAGCTTGATTCATTATTCAGTAAAATAGGTCAGGAAAAATCAGGCAGATGAATTCGGAGATAAGAATCAATGGAAGGATGATGCAACAGCAGTTGTAATTAAGAGATTGGAATAAATAATTTTATTGTAGAGATGCATCGCGATGCGTCTCTACGAATTGTAAAAAATAATTTATCTGACATCATAAGAAGCTTTAAGATTAAGGAGGTTTAAAAGAAAAAAGTCGTCTTTAAGACGCCTTTACAGAAATCAATAATAAGAATATTCCTTCTTAAAGCTTAGAAGTGTTTATCCCGCCAGTAATGATTCTGCAGGAATGTTGAACTTACGGTGAAGCTCTTTCATCATTTTAACAGTAAGCTCTCTCCGCCTGTTAAGAATTTCAGAGACCCTGTTCTTACCACCCATTGTTTCAGCAAGATCGCTTTGCTTCAAACCAAGCTGTTCCATCCGGAATTTAATTGCTTCTACCGGATCGGGAGGTGCTATATAAAAATGTTTCTGTTCATAAGCTTCAACCAATGTAACTAAAACTTCTAAAGTGTCACCTTCAGGAGTATTTGGTTTTGCATTAAACAACTTTTCAATTTTTTTAAGCGCTTCTTCATAATCCTTTTTTGTTTTTATCGGTTTAATATCCATTTCAAATCTCCTCAGCATTTATTTTATCATATTCTTTATGAGTTCCAACAAACCTGATGTACACGATTTTAAAGATGTAGTTAATTGCTGTTACCAACCTGTAACTATTTCCTTTTATGTTGAAAACCACTCTGTTGTTTCTTAAGATGCTTGCTGTTCTATATTGTTTTGTAATGTCATCAGGTTTTTGCCAATCAGCTTTTTTAGCTTCAGTGTACCATGCTCTTAAAGGCTGTTCTGCATCTTTACGTTTATTCCAGAAATCTCTGAGTGCTTTAATAGCAATGACTCTCATAGTCAAATATAATAAGTTCCCTTATTGGGAACAAGGAAAATTCTATTTAGTAATGAAAATCCCCTTCACCCTAAGATTATAGCTTTTTAAAACAAAAAAGGCGTCTACAGACGCCTTTACAGAAATCAATAATAAAATATCTATTTAGCTGCGTGCTTTTGCTTCATTAACTACGATATTTCTTCCGTCTAATTCTGAGTTGTTTAATGACTTGATTGCTTTTTCAGCATCAGTCGGATTCTCCATTTCAACAAATCCGAAACCACGGGATCTCCCCGTTTCACGGTCTGTAATAATCTTTGCAGAAATTACTGTTCCATGTGCTTCAAATGTTTGCTGTAATGTCTTGTCGTTAACCGACCAGGGAAGAGAACCCACGAATAATTTAGTACTCACTTAAGAACCTCTAAAAAAAATAAATAAAATTCCGGTCTAATTACCGGATGAACAAAGATAATGATTATAAAGGGGGTAACCTATTTTTATAAAAATATGGTCTATATAGAATTCTTTCCCAAATCCACTTTTGCCGCTTAGACGGGATAAGCTTCAGGCTAAAAAAATAAAAAAGTGAAACCCATTCTGGCTTACCGGGAAGTGAATGTCACTTTTCTAATTAGTTTTGCATTATCATTAAATATATTTGAAACTCCAAATGGAATAAGCAGGTGCCCAATTACTTTCTTGTACCTGCAACTTCCTGGTAAATCTCATCGGAATGTTGTCCAACATATTTGTCCCAGAGTGCATCATCTTTTTCCGTCTCTTCTTTGGAAAATGCTTTTTCCAGCATTGAGCCTAATTCATCGTAAAATGAGAAAAGTTCATTTCTGTTTTTGAACTCTGCAATCATAACCAGATCACGGCTGTCATTCCCCCAATTA
>CAYNUV010000242.1:0-5212 GCA_964400245.1 uncultured Ignavibacteriaceae bacterium | reverse complement strand
CTTTTATACTTGTCTCAAATTTATTTGCAGTTACAACGACATTGGAAAGTTCATAAGAACGAGGGGAGTAAATGGAATCCTGTGCTTTTACTTGATAAGTGAAAACAAAGAAGACTAAAATGCATGCTATCTTAAAGTGCAGGTAATTAGTTGCTTTTAATAAAATGTAATTCATTGATATTATCTTTTTATCTGCTGCAAAGCTAAAATTAATTATGTGATTGAAATTGGTTTTTTGTCATCGTCAATAGCTACAAGAGTAAATTCTCCGCTCACAGCTTTTTGCTTATCATCACAATACATCTGCTCAATAAAAATATCAACTATAACCTTGAGGCTTGTATTGCCTATGTGGCTTACTTTTCCGACAAACTCTATTATAGTTCCATACGGGATCGGCTTCTTAAAATCAATCTTGTTGCTGCTGACTGTAACCATTTTTTTCCGGCTATAACGAGTAGCAGTTATAAAGGCAACTTCATCCATTAGCTGCATGGCAATACCACCGAAGAAAGTATCATAATGATTGGTTGTATTTGGAAATACTGCTTTGAAAATTCTTGTTTCAGCAGCTTTCATTCTCGTTGTTTGATTGTTAAGCATATTTTAAATGTGATAACCTGAATACCGAAAAATTCTTTTGCAATAAATAGTAGCCACCGAATAGAACTGCCGAATAAAATAAATCACCCAGCAAAGTTCCTTTATAGAATGGTATTCCTGCTGTATAACATGTTATTAAGCCGTTAAGGTCAGCCGGATACATTGTGCCGCTTGCCCAAACTCCAAAGTTGGAAACCAGGAAAAATATCAGCCCGGAACCGATTGATCCGCCCGCAACATTTTTTATAGAAACCTGATTGTGATATAACCAGATTCCTAAAAGTGTAATAAGAAAGTAAGAACCATACTGCCAATAAAATCCTGAATAGAACCATGTAAATTCAGGATAGTATTGTGCGTAAATAACATTGTTGATGAACAGATCACTAAGCCATGTAGCTGCGATAGGAATAAGAAATGCCTGCCATTTTTTACTGAAATGAGCCGCACCGAAAAGTCCTATTACACCAAGAGGCGAAAAATTCGGCATATGAGGAACTAAACGGCTAAATGCAGCCAGTATAATGATAAGAGTTAAAAATCCGATTTGTAAATTGATTTTTTTCATAGCTTTTTTTTCCTGCTTTTATTTAAAGGATTGCATACAGCTATTGTTGTATAATTTTTTTAACGTTATAAGACATTCTTTGCAAAGACAATCTTCATACATTTCAAAAACAAATTCGCGTTCTTCTGGTGACAACAGAATATCAAAGCACTGGCATTGCGTAATGTTTCCCGGTTTACATATAAATGGTTCTGAACATCTTGGACAATATTTTGTTTCATATATCATCGCAGCGCTCTTTACATAATATTGATCATTTAGTTTACCGTTTCGATGTTTGCCCGATTAATTTTTTCTGCATAACAGTCTCTTGTTATAAAATTTTTTCACTGATTATTATTGCTAAACTTTTTACGTAAAATTGATGCGGCTTCAACCATATTTTTAAGAGATGTTTCTGTCTCTGTCCATCCACGTGTTTTAAGCCCGCAGTCCGGGTTCACCCAGATATTTTCTTTTGGCAATACCAATGAAGCTTTTTCTAAAAGAGTTACCATTTCATTTACAGAAGGAACACGCGGCGAATGAATATCATATACTCCCGGTCCAATTTCATTCGGATACTTGAAATCGGCAAAAGCATTTAGCAGTTCCATTTGAGAGCGTGAGGTTTCAATAGTTAAAACATCTGCATCCATTTCAGCAATAGATTGAATAATATCATTAAACTCGCTGTAGCACATATGCGTATGGATTTGAGTCTCATCTTCAACTCCGCTTGAGGCAACACGAAATGTTTTTACTGCCCAGTTTAAATAATTTTGCCAATCGGATTTTCTTAAAGGAAGTCCTTCGCGAATTGCAGGTTCATCAATCTGTATAACTTTTATTCCTGCTTTCTCTAATGATACAACCTCATCACGTATTGCAAGCGCAATTTGCATTGCCGTAGTTGAGCGCGGCTGATCATCTCTTACAAAAGACCATTGTAAAATTGTTACCGGCCCGGTCAACATTCCTTTAACAGGTTTATTAGTTTTGGATTGGGCAAACTTTGCCCACCGTATGGTCATATTACCCGGTCTTTCTATGTCGCCAAAAATTATCGGAGGTTTAACGCATCTGCTTCCGTAGCTTTGTACCCAGCCGTTTTGAGTGAAAGCAAAACCTTCAAGCAGTTCGCCGAAATATTCAACCATATCATTACGCTCGAATTCACCGTGGACTAAAACATCAAGATTAACATTTTCCTGCCAGCGAATTACTTCTTCAATACTTTGTTCGATTTGTTTTTCATATTCTTCTAAGGTTAATTCTTCTTTCTTTAACTTTGCTCTTAACTTTCTTATATCTTCCGTTTGAGGAAAAGAACCGATTGTAGTTGTTGGAAACAATGGAAGGGCGAGTTCTTTTTGCTGCTTTTGTTTTCGTATAGTAAAAGGATTTTTTCTTTTAACATCTTTGTCACTTATGCTTTTTACGCGCTGCTTAACTTTATCTTTATGAATAAGAGTTGAAACGCTGCGACTCTCTACGGCAATTTGATTTTTTTTCAGCTTCTCTAATGCAGCTTTGTTTTCTTTGGGATTTGATAATTCCTTTAATGTTATAACTTCATCCACTTTTTGTTTCGCAAAGGCAAGCCATTGTTTTATTTCGGATGATAAAACTTTTTCATTAGTTTCTAACTCAAGATTACATGGTGAGTGAAGCAGTGAACATGAAGGAGCTATCAGTATTCTATCATAACCGATTTTATCAACAGCTTTGCTTATTAATTCAAAAGATTTTTCAAAATCATTCTTCCATATATTTCTTCCATCAACAAGACCGAGTGATAATGATAGCTTTGGAGGAATAATATTAAGCACTTCATCTAATTGTTCCGGTGCTCTAACTAAATCAATATGAAGTGCAGAAACAGGCAGATGTGAAGCTAATTGTAAGTTATCTCCTATGCCTCCAAAATAAGTTGCAAGAATTGTTTTTAGAGAAGGGAATTTTTTTTGAATTTCCGAATAAGAATACCTGATAGCATCCTTTTCTTTTTCATTTAAATCTGTTACCAAAAAGGGTTCATCAAATTGAATCCATTCTACATTTAATTTTTCTAACTCTTTAAGAATTTCAATATAAACGGGAAGCAGTTTATCTATAAGCTCAATACGGTTGAAGCCTACTTCTTTTTCTTTTCCTAAAAGCAAATATGAAACCGGACCTAATAAAACAGGTTTTGTTTTTATTGCTTTTGCTTCGGTAAACTCATTAATTATCTTATAAGAATAGAAACTGAACTTCTGATCTTGCGTAAATTCCGGAACAATGTAGTGATAATTTGTATCGAACCATTTGGTCATTTCCATAGCAATAATATCGAGATCATCTTTTTGATAACCCCGCGCCATAGCAAAATAAAGATCCAGTTGAGATTTATTTTTATCGCCTGCTATATGATTGTAACGATCAGGAATTGCACCAACAGTCAGAGACATATCCAGCACATGATCGTAGAAAGAAAAATCATTCGATGGTATAATATCAATCCCTGCATTTTTCTGCAGCAGCCAGTTATACTCTCTGATACTTTTTCCTGTTTGGATAAGTTCATCGGCAGAGATTTTACCTGACCAGTATTTTTCGCAGGCTTTTTTAAGCTCCCTGTTTTCCCCGATACGCGGGTAGCCCAAATTATGTGTCAGCATACACGTAAACCTTTCTTTTACTTTATCTTTATCTGTAATCCACGGAATTATCTTTTTCCTATTTTTCTTCTAAGATCAAGTAGGGGCAGTTTCTGCAATTGTTACCGCAACATGTACCGCGTTTCAGGAGAAACCACTTACTTAAAATATAAATGCCATCTTCAATCGTGTAATCAATATGTTCGATAAATTTACTTTTGGTTCGATACTGGCTTGAAATCTCAACCATTTTCTCATAGTCGTTTACTTTTATTAATTTATTAATGCGTTCAGAAATGGACAGAGCAAGACACGATTCACACAGGCAGCCTTGTTTGGATTCTACAGGCATAATTGCAGGAAAAGAATCACACCAGCAGGATTGCTCATCCTCATTTACACCACAATTAAATTCAATATCACAAACCTGGCAAATCTTTTTTATCATTTCTTTTTCTGAGCCAGATGCCAATTATCTATAATAGTTTTAATCTGATCCAATCCGTCGGTTAGAGCAGCAGGACCGGGCTGTAGAATATCAGACGAATTGATTTCGAACATCTGGTTGTTTTTTATTGCCGAAATATTTTCCCAGTTGTTACGTTTTAAAACCTGTTCCGGTTTAAATTTGCGGCCGCACCACGAGCCGATTATAATATCCGGGTTTCTTTCTACTACATCCAAAGGGTCGGCAACAATACGATTTTTTGCAAGCTTTTGTTTTGAGAACTCCGGGTAACAATCATCACCGCCGGCAATTTCTATTATTTCGGAAACCCATTCAATCGCTGTGATGATCGGATCGAACCACTCCTCAAAATAAACTTTTGGTCTGACAGACCGGGTAGCATTTTGTTGTTTAATTGATGCAATCTTTTTTTCAATTTCACTTACCCAGTCCTGAGCTTTTTCCCGGCATCCAACCAAAGCGCTCAATGTTAAAATCATGCTGAAGATTTCACATACAGAACGCTGATTAAAAATATGCACATTAGCACCCTGGCGAATCAAATCGGCTGCTATATCAGCTTGTAAATCAGAGAATCCGAGAACGAGATCAGGTTCAAGCTCAATTATCTCACTGATTTTTGCAGTTGTAAAAGCAGAAATTTTAGGTTTTTCTTTCCGTGCATACGGCGGACGAACTGTAAACCCGGATATACCAACGATTCGATCCTCTTCTCCCAGGATGTAAAGCATCTCTGTCGTTTCTTCTGTCAAACACACAATTCGTTTCGGGTAATAATCTGCCATAAATCATTTAAATTTATTTGCTGAGATAACCCTAACAGTTAAAATAAATCTTGGATGAATCTGTTTGTGCAAAAGAACAGTATGAAAAGAGAAGAATGAAAATTTAACCATAGAAGTTACTCTTGTAAAAGTAATTAAAAGTAACTTCGCGGATAAAGCTGAGATA